>NZ_LFQH01000101.1:0-5904 GCF_001238605.1 Arthrobacter sp. ZBG10
ACGACCCCTAGAAACCGCCCTCCCGGCGTCGTCCGCTTTCCTTTTTAGCCGCCGGGCCGCGTCCGCACCGCCGGGCCGCGGCCCCGCCGTCGTTGCCTCTGGTCCGGGCCGAAGCTGCAGCAGTAGAGTCGATGGCACCAGACTCGGGGGGTCACGATGAAAAACCAGCCACACCGGGCCGGAACCGGACCCGCGGACGCGCTGAAGCTGTTCCCCGCGCCACCGGCGCTTGCCCCGGCGGCTCTTGTGGCGGCGTCGGGCTTCCTGCTGTTTGTCCGGGAGGACCGCCCTTTTGGATTTTTGCTGCTCGGGGCGGCGCTGATCACCGCAGGATTCCTTAGCCGCCGCCTTATGGTTGACCTGGCCCTCGTTGCGTTCGGGCTTACTGCCATGAGCCTGGTCCCGATCACCACGGACATCAGCACCGGGCACATGATGGTGATGGGCACGGCAATGGTCCTGGCCGTTGGCGTCCCCTATGCGGTCTCACGTTTTGTCACCCGCGAGCACGCCATCCGCTTTCCGGTCCGGACCGGGAAGCCCTGGACGCGGGCGGAGAAGTGGTATCTCCCGGCGGTCCTGGTGATCGGCTACGCCCTGATGCCCATGTACATGGTGCGGACCGGCGTCTACGCCAACTGGCCTGCGGTGAGCGACCCCGAGGGCATCGGCCGGCTGTTCCTGGGCACCAACGTGCTGGGAATCTGGGACGAGCTGTTTTTCATCTGCACGGTGTTCACCCTGCTGCGCCGCCATCTTCCGGACTGGCAGGCCAACCTGCTGCAGGCGGTCCTCTTTACGTCGTTCCTCTGGGAACTGGGATTCCACGCGTGGGCACCGTTTTTCATCTTCCCGTTCGCCCTGCTGCAGGCCCGCCTGTTCAGCATCACCCGGTCTTTGTCCTACATTGTCAGCGTCCACCTCCTGTTCGACTTTGTGCTCTTCCTGGTCCTGATCCACGCGCACAACCGCGAGTGGATCAACATCTTCATCTACTGACCCCTGCAACGTGACGGGCGTCACGCAAATCCGTGCGTGACGAACCGGGCCCGGGCTGCGTCTTTATCTGTGAAGGCGCAAACAGCCTCCCCGACGAACCTCAGGAGTGACACGATGACCACGCAGCCGCAGACCCCTTCCGACGTACAGAAGAAGACCACCGCACCGGGCCATGAGCTCGCAGCAGGCGAAGGCCACGACGGCCGCGGCAAGACCACCGTGGCGGACGGCGTTGTTGCCAAGATCGCCGGCATCGCCATCCAGGAGATCGAAGGCGTCCACGCACTGGGCGGCGGGGCAGCCCGCGCCTTGGGCAACCTCCGGGAGAAGGTGGGCCAGAAGGACCTCACCCAGGGCGTAACCGTAGAGGTGGGCCAGACCCAGGTTGCCGTGGACGTCACCCTGGTGGTGGAGTACCCCCACCCGCTGCAGCAGGTTGCCGACCGCGCCCGCGACGCTGTTTACACCGCCGTCGAGGACCTGGTGGGCATGGAAGTCACCGAAGTGAACATCACCATCACCGACATCCACGTAGCCTCCGAGGCAGATAACACCGACGACGACGACGCCCCGCGTGAGCCGAGGGTGGCATGACCCCGGTGGTGGCCGGCGCAGCCGCCGGCGCCGTCCTGGCGTACGTCGCCCTTGCCTTCGGGTTCTGGGGCTTCCTGCTGACGGCCTTGTTTATGGGAATCGGCGCGGTCCTGGGCCGCTCCGCCGAGGGCAAGCTTGATCTGGGCGGGGTGCTGGACGCGCTGCGTGGCCGGCGCTCCTCTTCATGACCCGCGCAGGCCACACCAGGATTGCCCCCGCCGCGCTGAAGCACACTGTGGAAGCTGTGGCAGCCGGAGCGTTCGGGGTGCCCCCCGGGCAGGTGGCGGCAGCGCTGGACGACGACGCGGGCAAGCTGGGCGTGGCTCTGACTGTCCGGCTGCCAGCGCCGGCCCTGCTGGAGCGGGGCCTTGAGGCAACCCACCGGCATTCGGCCTTTGAACAGGCGCACATTGCCCGGCTCAAGGTCTCGGTTGCCTGCCGGCAGATCACCGGGATGGAGCTGGGCCGGATCAACATCCGGCTGGCGGCCGCCAAGCGCCGTCAGGTCCCGGACTCCAGGGTGGACAGCGGCTCCGCAGCACCCGGATCGGGGTCCCGCAGCGCTGACGACACGGCTGTCGACACCGATCTACTCGAGAGGAGGTAACCATGGGACAGGCCCGAACCAACAAACGGATCATCCGGCGGGAGACGCACTCATCGCGCGCCCGGCTGTCAGTCGCCGTGGCCCTGCTGGCCCTGTGCTTCTTTGCCTGGCTCGCCGCGGAAAGCGTCCTCTCGCTGTTAGGGCAGGACGCCCTCCTGGCCAGCCCCGGCCAACTGGCGGCGCAGGTGGTTTCCCTTCCGCAGGCTGTCCTGCCGGGCGCTTTGGCTGCGGCCGGCGTGGCGGTGGCCCTGCTGGGGCTGCTGGTCCTGCTCGCCGCCGTCAAGGGCGGCCGGCGCCCACGCCGTTCCATGGACAGTGACCGGGTTGCCCTGGTGGTGGACGATTCGGCCATTGCCGCAGCCGTTTCCCGGAAGGTGCGCCTGGCGGCGAACCTGGCCCCGGAGCAGGTGACCACCACGGTAGGCAAGCGCTCCCTCCGCGTCCTGGTACGGCCGACGTCGGGCGTTGCCATTGACCGCGAGGCCCTCACCTCCGCCGCCGTCAGCGAAGTGTCCTCCTACGGGCTCACCAGGAACCTGCGCACCGACGTGCGCGTCTCACCGGACGGGGTGACGGGCCGATGAACCGCACCAACAGGGCCTTGAACCGGCTCCTGCTCGCACTTGCGGGAATACTGCTGGCCGCCGTCGGTATCCTAACGGCCGGCGCCGCACTTAACCCCCTCGTCAGGGACGGCTGGACCCGCTTTACCGGCGCGGCCGTTGACAGGTGGCAAGCCATCCAGGCCTCGGCGCCCCTGCAGGATCCGCTTGGCAGTTGGTGGACCGTGGCCCTCGTGGCCGCGCTGGTGCTCCTGGCAGTGCTGTGCATCGTGTGGATGACGCGGCAGGGCGGCGGCAGGAGCCGAACCGGCGCGGAGGACAGCGACGCCGAGCTCGGGAACACCGCCGTCGACATCTCCTATTTGGAGGCTGCCCTGGATGCGGCACTGGCCGGCAGCAACTCCATCGTCGGAAGTTCTGTCACCGCGTGGCGGGGATCCGGCCGGGGCCCGAGCGGCCTCCGGCTGATCCTCCAGGCACGGCGCGGAGCCTCCCCCAGGGACGTGGCCGATACCGCCGAAGCCCTGGTCCGCTCAATCGACGGGCTGTTGGGCCATCGCACCACCGTTCTGGTCCGAATAGCCACTGGAACAAGGACCAAACTGGCCGGCGCCCTTCGCACCGACTGATCCTCTGCACCCACTGATCAGCCCCGCAGGAAACCAAGGAAAGGAACATCCTCATGGGAATTGATAACAGGCTCACCAATGCAGCAACCAACCACCTCGGTGCCGCCAAGGAAGGCCTCGGCAGGCGGACCGGGGACCGGGAACTGGAACGCGAGGGCCAGGGCGACCAGGCGCAGGCCAAGATCCGTGATGCGGGCGAAAAAGTGAAGGACGCCGCGAAGGACATCGGCGGAAACCTCAAGGACGCAGCAGCAAAGATCAAAGAAGGCTTCGCCAAGCACTAGGCCCCCTCGAGCGACGGGTCCGCGGGGCATTCCGTGGGCCCGCCTGCCGTTGTTCCGGCGTTCGCGCCAAGAGTGAAAGCAGAATCAGGTGACAGATCCCTTGGTGCCGGATCGGCTGGATTTGGTCCCCGACGCCCTCCTGGTGGGCCGGGCAGCCGACGGCGACACCGCCGCGTTCGAAACCCTGGCCCGCCGGTACGGTCCGCTGATGCGGGCCTGCGCGCGCAGGCTGACTGGCTCCTACGCCGATGCCGACGACGTGGTGCAGGAAGCCTTGGTCCAGGCCTGGAAGCAACTCGATACGCTCCGCGAACCCGGCGCCGTCAAGAGTTGGCTCCTGCGCCTGACCGGCAGCCGCAGCATCGACTTCCTGCGGCGGCGGCGGAACCATGCGGGCTTCGGTGACATCGACGAGGTCAGCGGCAAAGGGGACGTGGGCTCCCCGGAGGCCGGCCCCGAGGCCAAGGCGGTCCAAGGGTCCAGCATTGAGTCGCTGAAGGCGGCGCTGGCGCGGCTTCCCGAAGAGCAGCGCCGTTGTTGGGTCCTCAAGGAATTCAACGGCCAGAGCTACGACCAGATTGCCCAAACACTGAACATCAGCACAGCCAGCGTCCGTGGCAGGCTTGCCCGGGCACGGATTACGCTGGTCCGTGAAATGGAGGAGTGGCGATGAGCATCCCCAACGACAACTTGGAGTGCGGGCACACCCTCGAGGAGCTGAGCATGTACCTGGATACGGGCGAGTTTGCCGATCCGCGGCACCTGGAGACCTGCCCCGACTGCCGCAATGGCCTGGACTCCCTGCGGCGGCTCACAGCTGCCGGCAGTGAACTGCTGAGCAACGACCTGGCGGCGGCCGGCAGCGGCAACGACCAGTGGATGAAGAACATCCTGGCCAGCCTGAAGCTGGAACTGCGGCCGGGCAGGGATATCCCGCTCCGCTCCGATGACCCGGCGGACCGGCTGACGGAAACTGAGGGGTCCGTGTTCGCCCTGATCCGGTCCGTGGCGGACGCGACTCCCGGGGCCGTGGCTGGAAAGGTGCGCCTGCACGGCGATGTGACAGTGCCGGGCGAACCGATCACTGTCAGCGTTGATCTTGCCGTGGCATTCGGGCATCCCTTCATGCGCAGCGCAGCGGCCCTCCGGCTGGACCTGGCCAAGGCCCTGGCGCGGCACACGGAGCTGAACATCGCCGGGATCGACATCACCATCACCGACGTTATTGAACCGTCCGCGGCACAGGCCCCGGACCCCGCCCCGCAGGAGGAATCATGAGCACTCCCGTACAGCCGTCCGCTGCCGATGGCCTTCCAGGTCAGCGCACAACTTCCGACGTCCAGCTGCCCGTGGACCTGCGGCGGGTCATCCTTGCGGTGCCAGGGGTGACCGAGGTCTTCCCGTCGCGGCCCCTGTGGCAGCGGCTGCCGGCGCGGGCCGCGGCGCTGATCACCAGCGATGAGCCGCAGGACCAGGACCTCCCCTTGGTGGAAAAGCGTTCCGACGGCGGTCCCACGGAGGTTTCCGTGCGGATTGGCGTCAGTGCGGGAAAGTCCGGGGCGCCAGGGCTGTCTGGTGCGCCGGGGACGCCGGGGATACTCGGGACGCCGGAGGTTGCCCGGGCGGTGGCGGCCGCTGTACGGAACCATTTTTCTCCTGAGCAGGTGGTGGCCAGGGTCTCCGTGGTGCGGATCGCCGGCGACTCCCTGACAGGCGGTTAGTACCCAACCTTTTAGGCGCGTACGACGGCGGTGCATGGGGTGCGGTGCCGGCGTTCTCCTTTGGTGTTGGCTGGCCTTATGCCGGCTGGGTTTTGTGGCTGATCAGATTGTCGTACCCCTTCCCTATGCTGGGGTTATGGACGGCGAAGAGGCTCCAGGGACGGACGGCAGTGGCTCCGTTCCGGCTGGTCCCGGGGCTGTTTCCGGGGCCGGCTTTGGGGGCGATCCATCGGTCGCTTCCGGCTCCGACAGGATTGTCGTACCCCCTGCATATGCTGGGGTCATGGACGGCAACGAAGCTCCAGGCACGGACGGCAGGGACCCGGTTCCGCCTGCTCCCGGGGCTGTTGCGGGGCCAGTGGGTGTGGTGGTTGGCTCGCTCGCGGACGCCATGACGGAACTGAACGCCTTGGTCCAGGTCGCGGATGTTGCGTTGGAGGATGATTGGTCCGGGGAGGACCTGCTGGAGCGGGCCAAGGAAAACCGGTTACAGCGCCTGGGCGTGGT
>NZ_LFQH01000102.1:0-7395 GCF_001238605.1 Arthrobacter sp. ZBG10
CCGCCGCTCCAGCAGCAGCGCCGCTTCACGGGCCCACCCAGCGGCCGGCCCGGCGGGCAGGCTGGCCGGAGTCGGTTTTCCGGCGTCGGCTGGGCTGTGCAGCTCCTCCCCCGCGGCCACGGCCGGCAGGGCAGCGACCACCCGCGCGGCGGCGGCCTCCATCATTGCCCGGCGGCCCCTTGACAGCCGGAGCCGCCCTCCGGTCCGCGGATCCACTGGCCCTTCCAGGGGGTCGTATGGCCAGGTGGCGATTTCGGTTTCCAGGGTCAGTGGACTGGCCTCCGGGAGGGACTCCTCATCGAGGGACAGCGGGTGGACGGTGGCCTGCGCCTGGTGTCCGGCACCCGCCGGTACCTGCGCCAACGGTTCCAGCTCGGCCAGGAATGGTGACATGGCTGCCTGGCCGGCCCGGGATCCCACCCATGCAGCGCTGGATACCCACAGGACGTGCTTGGCCCGGGTGTACGCAACGTAAGCCAGCCGGCGCTCCTCCGAGTCGCCGTGCGCCTGGACGTTGGCTTTGTAGTCCTTCTCGGCGTCCAGCCACCCTTTCTGGTCCGGCTGGTCCAGGTCCCACTGCGGCAGGTCGGCGCGGTCCCCCCGCAACGGCCATGGCAGTGCTGCCGCCCCGCTGCTCCAGCGGGAATCACGGTCGCTGGGAAAGGCACCCGCGTTCAGCCCGGGCACAAACACCACGTCCCACTCCAGCCCCTTGGAGGCATGGACCGTCAGCAGTTGCACTGCTTCCCGGTTGACGTCGCTCGCCGGCGCCTCCAGCCCGTTTTCCTCAGCGGACGCGGCTTCCAGCCACGCGAGGAAGGCGAGGATGTCCACACGCTGGGAGGTCCGCAGGAATCCCGCGGCGGCGTCCTGGAAGGCATCGAGGTTCCGGCGGGCCTGGTGGATGCTGATGCCGGGCCGGGCCGCCACTTCAATATCAAGGAGCATGGCCCGCTCCACTTCGCCCAACAGGGTGGTCAGGTCGTCGCCGAGGTAGCCGCGCAGCTGGCGGAGTTCGGCGGCGAGCCGGCCCAGCCGGTGGCGGGCGTCCGCGCCCAGTGTCCGGCCGTGGACGGAAACCCAGTCTTCCCGCGGCAGCCAGTCCACGGCTTCCACCAGGCTGGCGCCATCCGTGAGGTCGCTTTCGAGCACCTCAGGTTCGGCCGGGGCATCCGGCGAGCCGTCAGCGTCTGCGGCTGATCCCTCCGCAGCGCGTCCCCGCCGCCGCGCCAGCTGGCTGGACCAGTCCCGCAAAGCCATCAGGTCCGCCGGACCCAGCCGCCAGCGGGCGCCGGCCAGCAGTCGCATCAGGGCATCGGACCGGCCCGGATCGGCAAGCACCCTCAGGGTGGCTACCAGGTCCACAATCTCCGGTGTGTCCAGCAGGCCACCAAGGCCGACTATTTCGAAGGGAATCCCCCGGGCTTCGAACTGGCGCCGCACCGGTTCCATCTGGGCACGCCGGCGGCACAGGACCGCCAGTGCAGGCGGCACAGGTGTTCCGTCCGGGGCCAGTTCGAAGTCCGTAACCCGGTATTTCAGGACGTCCGCCGCCAGCGCTGCGGCCTCGTCCGCGTCGCTGCCGAACCGGCCCAGAACCACTGATCCGTCCACGGCATAGGGGCTGGCCTGAAGCGGGGGTACGTCCGCCACGGCACCCGGCGCACCGCCTGCCGGCCCCTTCTGTCCGGCCGCCCGGACCAGGGACTCGGACATCACGTTTGCCGCGGACAGGATGGAGCGCCCGTTGCGCCACGCCGTGGTGAGGTACGAGGTGGGTGCGGGCGACCAGTCCCCGAGCAAGCCGGGGCTGGTGTTGCGGACCGGGAATTCCCGTACGAAGTGGAAGAGCTGGCCTGCTGACGCGCCGCGGAAGCCGTAGATCGACTGGTTGGGGTCACCCACTGCTGTCACGGCGTGCCCGCCGCCGAAGAGCCGGGAAAAAAGCACCAGCTGGGCGTAGGAGGTGTCCTGGAATTCATCAAGCAGCACCACCTTGTAGCGCTGCCGCTCCATGTGGGCTGCCAGGGGCACGTCCTGCGCCACTTTGGCTGCGAGCGCCACAAGGTCGCCGAAGTCCAGGGCGCCGCGGGCGCGTTTGGCTAGGGCGTAGCGGCCCACCATGTCGGCCACGCTGGCCCTGGTGCGCAGCATCCCGGCGAGTTCAGCGGCGGCCTGTGGCGGGTTCTTCTTTTTGGTGGCCAGGTAGGGCAAAGCCTCGAACTCGGAGAGCCTGGCCATCAGCCACGCCTCAACATCCTCGGGTTCCTGCAGGTGTTCCGCGCATTCGCCCGCAAGCTGGATAACGGCCTTGACCAGGGTGGACTTCGCGGCACGGAAATGGGCGTATTCGCCGTCGTAGGCTTCCACCACTTCACTGGCCAGCTGCCACGCCTGGGCGCCGCCCAGGAGGACCACGTCCCGCTCCACGCCCAGCCTCAGGCCGTAGTCGGACACGATGCCGCTGGCGAACGAGTGATACGTGGAGACCTTGGGTTCGAGGGCGTCGGCACCGAGCAGGCCGGCCGGGAAGATCTTGTGGCCCTCGTCCTGGCCTGACAGGCGTTGCAGTCCCACCAGCTTGGCCCGGATCCGGGAAGCAAGCTCACCGGCCGCTTTGCGGGTGAAGGTCACGCCCAGGACTTCCTCGGGCCGCACCCAGCCGTTGGCCACCAGCCACACCACACGGTCGGCCATGGTGGCTGTCTTGCCGGATCCCGCGCCGGCGATCACCAGCCGCGGCGTCAGTGGTGAAGAGATGATGGCGGACTGCTCGGGGGTGGGAACGTTCTTCTCCCCCAACAGCACGGAGAGCTCTTCGGGTGTGAACAGCGGCTCCGGCGGCAGCTGCCCGGCCTGCTCCGTGCCCATTCTGCCCCCTGCCTGGTCCATTCCCGTTCGGTCATCTGCCTGGTCAGTACTCATTCGGTCACCTGCCGGCCGCGCGCACACAGCGGGCACACTTCCGGGAGCCGGCAGCCGTGGCCGCCATGACTGCCCTTCGACGGGTCATGCCGGGCCTCGAATTCGCTGCCGCCCATCACTGCCGCGGCGTCCTTGACCATGTCCATGGCCCAGTTTTCCTGCGGGTCAACGGGTTCCTGCTGCTGGATGGCGGGGGTTTTTGCTCCGGTTCCCAGCTGGGCCAGGACCGCTCCGCCGGGCGTGCCGGTGCCGCCGCCTTCCGGGGCTGCGAAGCCGCCGGCCAGGACCGCTGCCTGGTAAGCGCCCAGCTGCGGGTGCCGTGCCAGGTCGGCACGGCCTGGCTGGCGTTTGCCGGTTTTGAGGTCCACAATCACCAGCCTGCCCTGGCCGTCAATTTCCAGCCGGTCCACCTGTCCTCGGAGTACGGCGTCGCGTGGCTGGTCCCCGTCCACGGCTACAGTCCCCAGCGCCACGTCAAAGTCCGTTTCCACGCCCAGGAGGCTGCGGCCCTCGCTGCGCATCACCAGAACATACTGGGCCAGCTTGCGGACCATCGTTTCGGCACGCTGGAAATCCAGCCGGCCCTCCCAGTTGTCCTTCATCCCCAGCGCGGGCCAGCGGCGGACCAGTTCGGCCACGTATTCGGAGCCGGAGGCGTCCGGCAGTTCCTGTGCGATGGCGTGGACCAGTGTGCCCAGGCTGCGGGCGAAATCCGTGGCGGCCTCTCCCCCGGCTGCCTGGACGAACCAGTCCAGCGGTGACTTCTGGACGGTCTCCACCTTGGACGGCGACACAAAGACGGTCCCGCCGGGCGGCACCACCGCGTCCGTGGAGGTGGGGGGCGCCAGCCCCCACCAGGAGTCCGGGTGGGCGCCGGGAACGGGTGGCTGGGCGGATGCAAGGTGTGCCAGGATCCGTGCGGCCTCGGGAGCCGCGCTGTCCTCCGCCTGGGCATGCTGGCGCAACTCGGCAACGAGGGCCCGAAGGGTCATGGGCCGCTCCACCTGGGTGAAGGGCCTGCTTTCCTGGCCCCGTTCAAGGGGGGCCACGTAGTCCAGGAACGACGACGGCTGGTGGTCCTCTGAGGATACGGCGGTGCAGATCAGCAGTTCGCGGGCCCGGGAGACTGCGGTGGAGAAGCTCCGCAGTTCGTCGTAGCGGATGTCCCGCAGCCGGCTGAGGGGGTCCCGCTGCACGGCATACGCGGGGCCGTGCTCGACGGCGTCGCTGTAGAGGGTGCTGCCCAGCAGCTCGCCGCGCAGCCTTGTGTTGGGCCAGACGCCTTCCTGCAGCCCGGCAACAAGGACCACCGGCCATTCCCGGCCCGCTGCGCTGGCCGGAGTCATGATTTCCACGGCGTCGTCCACCTGGGCCCGGGCAGCCAGGGTGTCCATGGGCAGCTCCTGGTTCAGCAGGTACTCCAGGAACTGTTCCGGCCCGGCCCCTGGAACCTGGTCCACGTACCGTTCGGCGGTGTGGAACAACGCCATCATGGCGTCGAGGTCCCGGTCGGCACGGGCGCCGGGCTGGCCACCGGCAAGCGCGGTGCCCGTCCACTGGGACGACAGCCCGGTGGAGTTCCAGAGCGCCCACAGCATGGACTCGGCGTTGGCGCCGGGGACGGCGGCGGCCTGGCGGCCGGCCTGAAGCATCCGGGCCGTCCGCCGGGCGGCCCTGCCCTCGATACCCAGCGATGCCAGCTCCGCGGGGTCCAGCAGGGCTTCGATCAACAGCGCGTCGCTGGTCCGGCCACCGCCGCCCAGGAGTTCTTCGCGGCGCAGCGACTGCCGCAGCCGGCGCAGCTCGATGGGACTGGCGCCGCCAATCCTGGAGGTCAGGAGCGCAACTGCCGCCTCGGGGGTCAACAGTTGCGGGTCCAATGCAATGGCGAAGGCGTCCAGCAGGGGCCGGACCGCCACCTCGTCCCGGACGGCGGACTCTGCCACGGAAACGCGGACCGGGATGCCCTGGCCGGAGAGGTAGCGCTGGAGTTCGCTGACCTGCCCGCCGTTGCGGACGATCACGGCCACGTCAGTCAGGTTCCTGCCATGGTTGATGTGCTGGTCCAGGATGCGCTGGGCAACGTACCGCAGCTCATGGACGGGCGAGGGAACCAGGTGTGCTTCGACCATTCCCCGGGCCCGGTCCGGTTCCGGTGCTTCAAGCCTGCGGGCAAGCTGGCCGCCTGCCCGGACCGAGATGCGGCCGGCCACGTCCAGCCAGGCGGCAGCAACGGCCGGTGCCTGCCGGTGGGCATAGCCGAGGGGACACTCCACCACGGGGGCGGCCGGCGACAGAAGCCGGGGCAGTTCGGCCACGAGGTCCGGGCGCGCCCCGCGGAAGCCCTGGACCACGGTGTCCGGCGACGAGGTGACGTAGCAGTCCTTCCCCGCAGCGATGTCCGCCAACAGCTCGAAGACGGCCGGATTGGCTTCCTGGATGTCGTCCACCAGGACCAGCTGGAGACGGTCACGTTCGGCAGCGAGGAATTCAGGAAAGTCCTGGAAAACCTGGCGTGCCGCCGTGATGATTCCTGCCGGGTCGAAAGCCTCAGGCATCCGCAGGTCCAGGACGTCGCGGTACTCGGCGTACAGCCGGGCAGCGGCAGCCCAGTCCGGCCGCCCGCAGGCGGCGCCCAGGTCCTCAAGGTCCCCGGCGGTCCTGCCGGACTCGATGATGCGGTCAAAAAGTTGCCGGACCTCATGGCGGAAACCCCGCGTCTCCAGTGCCCCGTCAAGATCTGCGGGCCACGGCAGTTCCAGGCCGGGAATCCGGTGCCCCTCAAGGAGTTCCCTGATGATGAGGTCCTGTTCCGGCCCGGACAGCAGCCGTGGCGCCCGGTCCAGGGGAAGGAAGCCTGCCACTTTGGCCCGGCGGATCACGTCGAAGGCATAGGACGCCCAGGTCCGCGCCGGCGTGGTGCTCAGGCTTCGGTCCAGACGGGCGGTAAAGCGGTCACGCAGGAAGTCTGCTGCCAGGCGGCTGGGCGCCAGGATCAGCATCCGTTCAGGGTCGACGCCGTCCCGCTGGACCCGCCTGACGGCCGCCTCCACAAGGACAGTGGTTTTGCCCGTTCCCGGCGCGCCGGGGACCAGCACCGGCCCCGCGCCGTGGCTGACGTCCACGGCGGCCTGTTGGTCCCCGGAGAGCCGCGGGACGCCTGCGTGCAGCTGGCGGGGCGCAAGAAGCCGGAGACCGGCCGGTTCCGGGGTGGCCCAGCGCTGGTCCGGGTCCTGCAGGAAACCGTCGCGGACGCCGGTGAAGGGGATGGTTACGCTCACACCGACATTCCATCATCAGCCACTGACAATCGATGCACCTGGCGCTCCAGCAGGTCGGCGATGGCGTCGATCCGGTCGAAGTCCGCATCCAGCGGCGCCCACCGGGCGGCCTGCAGATCCACGCGCCAACGGCCCTCCCCCGTTGCCAGGAACGCCTGATGGGCACCGAGAAGCGGGGTGGCCTCGGCCAGGTAATGCCGCAGCGCGTCGGCTTCGTGGCCCTCCGGAGCCTGGCCGCTGGCCTTGAGGATGCGCCACCATGGAACACCGGTGCCGTAATGGCTCATCACCGCCCCCACCTGGCGCGGCCCGCCCGCGCCCAGGAGCTCGGCGACATCGCCGTAGGCCACCGCGGACCCGGCGGGAACCAGCTGTACCACCGCCAGTACCGCCTCCACATACTCAATCCGCATTGATCCAATGTAGCCGCAGTGGCGCTCCCCGGAATTGTCTGCGGTCACCGTTAGCGTTGAGGTATGAGCACCTGGAACACCCTCCCCCGCGCAGCCTTTGACCTTGAGACCACGGGCCGTAACTCCCGCGCCGCGCGGATCGTCACCGCCTCGGTCACGGTGGTGGACCACCAGGGTGCGGTCATCAGCGAGCACGAGTGGCTGGCAGATCCCGGCGTGGAGATTCCCACCGAGGCCAGTGACATCCACGGCGTCACCACGGAAAAAGCCAGGCGTGAGGGACGGCCCGCCCGCGAGGTCACCCAGGAACTTGCAACGCTGCTGCAGGAACTCTTCGACGCCGGAACCCCTGTCATTGCCTTCAACGCCAGCTACGACTTCACGGTCCTGGCAGCCGAGTCGGCCCGGTACGGTGTCCCCCAGCTGACCAGGTTCCCCGTCCTGGACCCCTACATCATGAACAAGCAGGTGGACCGTTACCGCAAGGGCAAGCGCACCCTGACCGCCCTGTGCGAGGAGTACGGCGTGGTCCTGGACAACGCACACACCTCAGCTGCGGATGCGCTGGCCACATTGCGGGTACTCGATGCCATGGCCGGCAAGTTCCCCAAGCTGGCCATGCCCGCCAGCAAGCTGCACCAGCTGCAGGTGGACTGGGCCGTCAGCCAGGCCGCCGACTTCCAGGGCTACCTGCGCAAAACCAAGCCTGCGGCGGTCATCGAAGGCGACTGGCCGGTCCTGCCGCCACAGGATGCCGGCGTCGGCGGGTTCTGACC
>NZ_LFQH01000103.1:0-1073 GCF_001238605.1 Arthrobacter sp. ZBG10
GACACCGCCTCCGCCCTCGCCGCCGGCTGCCCCGTGGTCTTCAAAGCCCACAACGCCCACCCCGGCACCAGCGAACTCGTCGGCCACGCCATCACCAAAGCCATCACCGACCACGGCCTGCACCCCGGCGTGTTCTCCCTCATCTACGGCCCCGGCACCAGCATCGGCCAAGCCCTCGTGGCCGACCCCAACATCAAAGCCGTCGGCTTCACCGGCTCCCAGGCCGCCGGCACCGCCCTGACCCGGACCGCCGCCAACCGCCCCGAACCCATCCCCGTCTACGCCGAAATGTCCTCCCTGAACCCCGTCATCGTCTTCGAAGGCGCCCTCACCGGCCCCACCGCCAACATCGACGCCCTCGCCCAGCAGTATGTTGCCGCCGTGACCGGCAGCTCAGGCCAACTCTGCACCTCCCCCGGACTCCTCTTCGCCCCCACCGGCGACGCAGGCGACAAGTTCGCCGCCGCCGTCAACCACGCCATCACCACCTGCGCCGGGCAGACCATGCTCACCGAAAGCATCGCCGGATCCTGGCACACCGGAACCGAAGCACTGGGCTCTGCGGACGGCGTCACCGTCCTCGGACAGGGCGCCGACGGCCAAACCCACAACGCCCCCGCCCCGGCCATCTACGCGACCCAGGTCAAGGACTTCCTCACCAACGAAATCCTGCACCAGGAAATCTTCGGCGCAGCCTCCCTGGTCATCCGCTACACCACCACCAGCGACCTCCTCGACGCCATCACCCGCCTCGAAGGCCAACTCACCGCCACCCTCCACCTCACCAACCACGACTACCCCACCGCAGCGCCCCTCATCCCCGCCCTCGAACAAAAAGCCGGCCGCATCATCGTCAACGGCTGGCCCACCGGCGTCGAAGTAGGCCACGCCATGGTCCACGGCGGCCCCTACCCCGCGACCTCCGATACCCGCACCACCTCCGTCGGCACCCTCGCCATCAACCGCTTCCTCCGCCCCGTCGCCTACCAAAACCTCCCCACCGAACTCCTCCCCACCCCCCTCCACAACACCAACCCCTGGCACCTCAACCGCCTCATCAACGGCCAACCCAC
>NZ_LFQH01000104.1:0-11624 GCF_001238605.1 Arthrobacter sp. ZBG10
TTGGTCCCGTTCTGTCTATCTGCGTTAAGGGAGCCTTCCGTGGTCCATAAAGTCAAAGGTGTCGTTGCCCGCTCCAAGGGTGCGCCGGTAACCCTGGAAACCGTCCTGGTCCCCGATCCCGGACCCGGCGAGGCACTGGTGGACATCATCACCAGCGGCGTGTGCCACACGGACCTGCACTACAAGCAGGGCGGGATCAGCGACGACTTCCCGTTCCTGCTGGGCCACGAAGCCACCGGTGTGGTCAGCGCCGTTGGAGCCGGCGTCACCGAGGTGGCTCCCGGGGACAAAGTGGTGCTGAACTGGCGCGCTGTCTGCGGCGAGTGCCGGGCCTGCGCCAAGGGCCAGCCGCAGTACTGCTTCAACACCGCCAACGCCACCCAGAAAATGACTCTCGAGGACGGCACCGAGCTTTCCCCGGCCCTGGGAATCGGCGCCTTCGTCGAAAAGACCCTCGTGGCTGCCGGGCAGTGCACCAAAATTGACCCCGCCGCCGACGCGGCCGCTGCCGGCCTGCTCGGCTGCGGCGTGATGGCGGGGATCGGCGCGGCCATCAACACCGGCGGCGTCAAGCGCGGAGACACCGTCGCCGTGATCGGCTGCGGCGGCGTGGGCGTGGCCGCCATCGCCGGCGCTGCGCTCGCAGGCGCCACCACCATCATCGCGGTGGACATCGACGCCAAAAAGCTCGAACGCGCCAAGGACCTGGGCGCCACCCATACTGTTGACTCCTCGGCAGGCGACCCCGTGGAACAGATCCGGGAACTGACCGGCGGCTTCGGCGCGGACGTGGTGATTGACGCCGTCGGCCGGCCCGAGACCTACAAGCAGGCGTTCTATGCCCGCGACCTGGCCGGCACCGTGGTCCTGGTGGGCGTGCCCACCCCGGAGATGACCCTGGAGCTGCCCCTCCTGGACGTGTTCGGCCGCGGCGGATCGCTCAAGTCGTCCTGGTACGGCGACTGCCTGCCGTCCCGCGACTTCCCCATGCTCATCAGCCTGTACCTGCAGGGAAAGCTGGACCTGGACGCGTTCGTCACGGAGCGGATCAGCATTGACCAGGTCGAGGAAGCCTTCGAGAAGATGCACTCCGGCTCCGTCCTGCGCTCGGTGGTGGAACTGTGACCGCGCGGATCGACCAGCTGGTCACCTCCGGAACGTTTTCGCTCGACGGCGGCACCTGGGACGTCGACAACAACGTCTGGATCGTCGGCGACGAGGCCGAATGCGTGGTCATCGACCCGGCCCACGACGCCGCGGCCATCGCCGCTGCCGTGGCCGGCCGGAACCTCAAGGCCATCCTCCTGACCCACGGGCACGATGATCACATCGCCGCCGTCGGCGCCCTGCGGGACCTGGTCCCGGCACCCGTCCATCTTCATCCCGAGGACCTGATGCTGTGGCAGGCCGTCTACCCGGGCACCGAGCCGGAGCACAGCATCAGCCACGGCGAAGTCTTCACCGTGGCCGGACTGGAGCTAAAGGCCCTGCACACGCCGGGACACTCACCGGGATCCGTATCCTTCCACCTGGCGGACGGCCCGGCCGGCGAAAGCACCGTTTTCACCGGCGACACCCTGTTCCAGGGCGGCCCGGGCGCCACGGGCCGGTCCTACAGCGACTTTCCCACCATCATCGATTCCATCCGCAGGGAACTGCTGACCCTGCCGGCCGGAACGGTGGTCCGCACCGGACACGGCGACACCACCACCATCGGGGTGGAAGCCCCGAACCTGGACGAGTGGATCGCCCGCGGCCACTAAGCCGCAATCCGCGGGTCACGCCCCCAGGCTGCTGAAAGGCGCCTCGGCCAAGGTGGCGTGGCCCGCGTAGGTGGCCAGCAGGGCCGCCTCGACGGCGTCCACATCCAGGCCGGGCACCAGGTCGTCCGCAGCGCCCGCCGTGGCGGGGTCCCAGGCCAGGCCCAGCGCGGCGTAGCTGTCCGTGAGGACTCTCCGGATGGGTGCCGAGTTTTCCACCACAATCACCGAGCTGAAAAGCCAGCCGCCCGCCACCACGCGCTGCGCGGTGCCCACCAGTTTGACCTTGCGCGTTTCGTCCACGGGGTCCGTGCCGTGCACGCTGTACTCGCCCGGGCAGTATTCGCCGGGGATTTCCCCCACGGCGGCCTGTACGCCGGCGCGGCGCAGGGCCGCGGCGAAGAGCTCCCCGAAGTGGCTGAACCGGGCCTTTGACCCTGCCACGGCGTCCCGCTCCGGCTCAATGTGGTCCACCACCAGGGTGCCCTGGTGGTACGCTGCGGCCCGGCCGCCGGCCCTGCGGACCAGGGGTTCGAAGCCGTTGTCCCGGCACGCCTGCATGGCCGCGTCAAAACCCGGCAGGCGGGTGTCACGCTGGCCGAAGGCCACGGTGGGCGCGGGCCGGTAGAGCCTCAGGGTGGGGCCGATGTCCCCCGTTTTCGCGCGCGCCAGCAGTTCCAGGCCGAACTCCAGGTCCCGGGCAGCGCCCAGGGAGGCCTCCTGCCGCACCACGGTGAGGGTACGGGGTCCCGGGACGGTGTTCGCCATGTTGCTAAGCTCCCTTATGGTTATCTTGCAATTCCTCGTTGTGGCCGCCGCGTTCGCCGTTATCGACGCCGTCTGGCTCAAGGTCATGAACCCGTTTTACCGCAGCCACATCGGTGAGCTGCTGGCGGACAAGCCCAACCTAGGGTACGCCGTGGCCTTTTACGTCCTGTACATTGCCGGCATCGTGTTCTTTGCGCTCCGGCCAACGCTCGACGGCGGCAGCTGGCTGATGGCCCTGGGCTACGGCGCCGCGCTGGGTGCGTTCGCCTATGTCACCTATGACCTCACCAACGCCTCGACCCTGAAGGTCTGGCCCCTGCAGCTGATCATCGTGGATGTCATCTGGGGTGCGGTCCTGACTGGCCTGTCCACCCTGGTGGGCTGGCTCGTGTTCCACACCCGGGCATAGCGAACCATGGACATCAAACGCGTTCGCTGGTTAATGGTCCTGCTGGTCGCGGCCGCGGGTGGCGTCAACTTCCTCCTCAAAATCCTGTCCGGAGACACACCGGGGGATGCTGCCATCGGCACCGCGATTTATGTCGTCCTGATGGGCTCAGCTGTGGCACTCCTGCTCCGGAACCGGGGCAAAACGCTGCGCCGGCTCGCCGACAGCGGACAGGTTGAGTGCCACCTCCGCTGTCCTGAAGCGCCGGACGGCGACCGATACCGGAAGTGGAACTTCGGCCTGGTCCTGGCTTCGCCGGGTGTGCTGACGTTCCAGCCGGTCCTGGGTAAAACCACCATGGCCAGGGGCGCTGCGTTTGACCTCAAGGTGCAAGAGGTGTCCGGTTCCAGGTCAGCACCCACCGCCTGGGACAAGTTCAATCAGCTGGGACGCAAGACACTGGTCCTGCCCCTTGATACCGCTGACGGAACCGTCGAAGTTGCGGGCAGCGCCGCCACCCTGGACAAACTGGAAAGCAGGTTATTTGAGCAGGCCGCCGAAAACCTGCTGACCTGACAGGATCACCCGCGGCGCCCCACCCAGAGGCCATGCAGCAGGGGCAGCGCGGAGACCAGCATCAGGAGGTTGCCCAGCCCAGGGTCCCCGCCGCGGACCACCGCCCCGGCGATCAGCAGGGCGCCGAAGACCAGGACCGAAGCGACCCGTCGTGCGCCGCGGTTGAGCAGCGCCACCTGGCGTTCCAGCCGGGGATTGCCCACGGCGAGCGAGCCTTCCTCGGCCCTGGTGATAAGGCCGTCGAGCCGCCTGGGGAGTCCGATCGCCAGGCCCGCCACGTCCAGCACCTGCCGGCCCGCGTCCTGGATGAGGTTACCGCGCTCGTCGCGCAGCAGGCGGGCCGCGTAGGGCTCCACGGAGTCCCACAGGTTGAACCGCGGGTCGAGGGAGCTGCAGACCCCGGAGGTCAGGGACATGGCCCTGATGATCAGGAGGAAGTTCTCCGGCAGCTGGAACGGCAGCGACCGCACCACGTCGCCGAATTCAACCGCGAAGTCCCGGAACTCGCGGGGATCCACTTCCCGCAGTTCGGCGAAGCCCATGCCGCCGAACCGGGCGAAGAGCTGCGTCATGGCCCGTTCCAGCTCCTGGGTGTCGGCGGACGGGATCAGCACCCCCACGTCGCTGATCGCCGCCACCAGGCCCTTGCCGTCGCGGGAAGCGGCAGCGATGAGCAGCTTCCGCAGGCCGCTGCGGGTCCCGGCCGTGACCTCGCCCATCATGCCGAAGTCGATGAAGGTCAGTTTCCAGGCCGGTTCCCCGGGCCTGGCAGGAACGGGCGTGACGAAGATGTTGCCCGGGTGCGGGTCGGCATGGAAGTAACCGTTGGTGAAGAGCTGGTCGAACATCACGGCAGCAAAAACCGGCGCCACGTCCACCGGGTCGATGCCCGCAGCCCGCAGTGCCTCCACGTCGGTGATCTTGATGGCCGTGACGTCCTCGAGGGTGAGCACCCGGCGGGTGCACCGCTCCCAAACGACGGCGGGAACCGCCACCCGGACATCGCCGGCGAAATCGGCGGCGAAGCGCTCCGAGCCGGCCGCCTCGTGCAGGTAGTCGATCTCCTCGAAGCTCGTTTGCGCGAATTCCTCCACCAGCGCGGGCATGTCCACCCGGTCGGAGACAAGGCGGAAATGGCTGAGCCAGCCGCCCACCCTGCGCAGGGCGGCCAGGTCGACGTCGACAATCGCGTCGATGCCCGGCCGCTGGACCTTGACCACTACGTTCTCCAGCCCGGTGTCGGCGGCGTCAGCGGGGAGGAGCCGGGCGCGGTGCGCCTGGCCCAGCGATGCTGCGGCGATGGGCGTCTCCTCCACCCAGGCAAAACGCTGGCTGAACGGCGCGCCGAGCTCCGCTTCGGCAAGGGCCCGGATGGCGGCGAACAACACCGGGGGCACCTCGTCCTGGAGGCCTTCGAGTTCTGTGGTGATTTCAGGCGGGAGTACATCCAGCCTGGACGAGAGGAACTGGCCCACCTTGATCATCAGGCCGCCGAGGTCAACGGCGAGGTCGTGGAAGCGCCGGGCAAACCTGAGCATCCGTGCGGTCCGGGTCCGCTCGGCGATCCGGACCAGCCCGACGCGCGGGAGGAACAGTTCGAACCACCAGGTCACCGCCAGGTGCCACGCGGCAAAGCGCAGGATCCTGCGGTAGCGTGCTCGGGTATTTCCGGCCCCGGACACCGGATCAGCCCGGTCCCGGCGGGCCGACGCCACCCCCATCAATCCTGGGCGAGGATCGAATAGATCCGCCGGCGGGCGTCTTCAAGGACCTTGACGGCCTGCTGCACCTGTTCTGCGGAACCTGTCCGGCCCACCTGCGCGGTTGCCTGCGCCAGCTCCACGCCGGCCTTGGGGAGCGAGGCGAACCCCGGGCCCGTTGCGGCGCCGGCTTCCTCCCAGGGCGCTGAAGCGTGGGAGTCCGCAGCTTCCTCGCGGCCGGCTTCGGTCAGGGAGTAGATTTTGCGGCCGTTGGACTCTTCGGCCCGGATGGATCCCTCGTCCGCCAGCAACTGCAGTGTGGGGTAGACGGACCCGGCGCTCGGTTTCCAGCTGCCGCCGCTGCGCTCTTCGATTTCACGGATGATCTGGTAGCCGTGCATGGGTCGTTCCGCCAGCAGGGCAAGCACCGCCGCGCGGACTTCGCCTTTGCCGGCCCGGGTGCCGGCGCGCTTTTCGAAACGGGACCGCAACTCCTCCACGGCCTGCCACATGCCCTCCATGTTGTTGCTGCCGCCGAATCCGCCTGCCGGATATGAACCACGCATGATGATCTCCTTTGCAACGCCGAACGATATACAACGATACTCAACGATACACCCGGGAGCTGGCCGCCCGACCGGCCCGGTTGTCAGGTTTTACGGAGCGTCAGGATCTGTTCGGCGCGGCCAAACGGGCCCTGGCTGTCGTGCAGGACCGTGGACGTGAGGCCGATCCCGTCCCGTCCGAACGACACCGCATTGTCCAGCCCCAGCCACTCGCCTTCCGGCCGCCGGTACATGTGGATCTGCAGGTCAACGTTGGGGAACGCGTAGCTGTCCTTGCCCGGCGGAACCCTGGCCGCGATGCCGTTGGCGGTGTCCACCAGACCCATCAGCCGTGCCAGGTCACCGGCGCCCGGACCATCGGTCAGCGGGTGCGGGGTCCGGAGCCAGACCTTGCCGGCCCCGGGCCGGTGCCCACCAGCCACCCGCATCTCCAGCGATGCGATGTAACCGCCGGGCCAGACGGCAGCACCGTTAAACGGTTCGCAGTCCCCCGGGCCCGGTATGGCGGGATCCTCGACGGCGGCCACGGCCTCCGTGTTGCTGGTGGCCAGGCGCCAGGCGGTGGCCCGGATGGCGGTCCTGCCGCCGGCCACGAGTTCGGCCTGCACCAGCTCGATGGTCTTTCCCGGCCGCAGGGTGGTGGCCTCGACGTGGAATTCGCCGCCGGGGATCAGGCCGAGGATCTCGTAGCTGAGCCGCGCCATCCGGAGGTCGGGGCGGGGGTGGTGGTTTTCAAGGACGTGGGCCAACAGCCCGGAGGCGGGCGCCATGTGTTGCTCGTGCTCGTTCCAGGCGCCCTGGGCGTGCAGGGTGGAGCGGAACCGGCCGCCTCCGAGGTCCTGGTAATAGAAGTCGCCTTCGGCCAGCTGGGTCGATTCTGCAGTCAACGGGAACCTTCCGGGGTGTTTGAGGAGTCCGCCAACTCTATCTGCCGGGCGGCGTACGCCCGGCGGCGAAACGGCCCGGGCAAGGTTGCGGCGAAATGGGAGGGCCAGGTGGGAAGCTACTGGGTAGACTCAGGAACCGGTCCTGTTCGCAACCCTCTGAAGAGGTGTTCCATGCGCGTCATCAGCTACAACCTCCGCAAGCACAAGGCGAGCGGTGAACTCCTTGCCCTGGCCCATAACCACGACATCGATGCGCTGTGCCTCCAGGAAGTTGATTCCTCGGATCTGCCCGACACCCTGGGCCCGCTGCGCCTGGCGGACTCCACCAAGGGCAACCGCCTGGGCCTCGCCATTTACTACCGCACCGGCCGGTTCACGGCGTTGGACACACAGTCCTTCGCCCTGAAGAAGTCGATGCATGACCGGGTCCTTGCCCCGGCCCACGAGCGGCTGATCGGAACCCGGGTGGTGGACAACGAAACCCAGCATGAGCTGGTTATCGGCTCGTTCCACGCGGCGCCACTGACGGCGTCGAATTCGCTGCGCCGCAAGCAGATCCATGCCGCGCACGCGGAACTGCTCAGCATGGGCAAAGGCCTGATGACCCTGATGGTGGGCGACTTCAACTACCCGTTTTTCACCAAAAACCTTGACATCCACATGAAGAACTCGGGATACGCGCTGTCGCTGAGCAACCGGCGCACCTACACCCGATACAAGGTTTTTAAGGGCCACTTCGATTTCGCCACCTCGCTGGGCCTGGACATCGCCAGCGTCGAGACGCTGCCGCGCGGCAACTCGGACCATCTGCCCATCCTGGTCAACGCAGAATACGGCCCCGACTACTAAGCGCCAGGCCGTGACGGCAGGCGTTCCCGGAGGCCCGGCCAGGCCGCAGCGAAGCCGGGGTGGAGTTCCTTGTTCTCCACCCCGGCCACCGGCACCCACTGGAGTTCAATGCTCTCGGGATCGCTGATGACGGGGTCGAACGGTTCGCGGACCAGGACCACAACGGTGGTGTAGGCCCAGTAGTCCAGGTCCAGCACCGAAGTGAACAGCACGTCCACCCCGTCGGCAGGCACCGCGGCTTCCTCATTCGCTTCGCGGAGGGCGCCGGTCACGGGGTCCTCATGCTGGTGCAGCGCGCCGCCCGGCAGGCCCCAGGTGCCGCCGTTGTGGCTCCAGATGGCGCGGTGCTGCAGCAGGACACCCTTGGCGGGGTCGAAGGCCAGAACACCTGCCGCGCCGAACCTGCCCCAGAAGCGGCCCCGGCTGCCTTCCACCCAGGCGTCCCCGGGGTCGCGGGGGCCGGTACGGACGGGAGGTGTGGTGGACGTTCCGGCTGCAGTGAAGTGATCCATGGCACCAGTCTGTCAGGATGTCACTCATGCCGCTAAAACTGCTTTTGATCGCCGACACCCACGTACCCAAGCGGGCCAGGGAGCTCCCCGCCCAGGTGTGGGACGCCGTCGACAACGCCGATGTGGTGTTCCACGCCGGCGACTGGGTGGCCGTATCACTCCTGGACCAGCTGGAGCTGCGGAGCAGGCTCCTGGTGGGCGTCCACGGCAACAACGACGGGGCGGACCTGCGGCACCGCCTGCCGGAGACGGCCAGCATCACCCTGGAAGGCGTTCGGTTTGCCATGGTCCACGAGACAGGCCAGGCGAAGGGCCGGGAGCTGCGCTGCGAGGCGGCGTATCCGGAGGCGGACGTCCTGGTGTTCGGCCACAGCCATATTCCGTGGGACACCACCGCGCCCAAGGGACTGCGGTTGCTCAACCCGGGTTCCCCCACGGACCGGCGGCGGCAGCCGTCCTGCACCTACATGACGGCGGTGGCCGACGCCGGCCGGCTGGGGAACGTGGAATTGGTCAACGTGGTCAGGCCGCAGACCGCCCGGTAAGCATTTCGAGGCTCGTCGCGGAGGCGGCCAGCTCCAGCAGCCCGCGGCCCGTGTGCAGGGTGATGGCCTTCCCGCCGGGAAACGCCAGCCAGGGAGCCTTCACCACAGGTCCGGCCGGACGCGGGTCCGGATAGACTTCCACGCGGCCTGCGACGGAGCCGCTGAACCCTGCCTTGGCCTGGAACAGCAGCCGGCCACGTTCCACCTTCGCGTATCCGAAGGCCCACTTGCCCGGCGCCGGCGCGTCCGCTGCGCGTTGGGCGCATTCGAAAATCCCCTGCCGGGCGTCGCTGGCGATCCGCTTCCGTTGTACGGGCCGGAAAACCAGTTGGGCAAGCAGCATCCCCGCACCGCCTGCCACAACAAGCAGCACCAGCATGGGCCAGAACCCGATGCTTTCCTGCAGGGGGAACACTGCCAAGGCCACCACCGCGATCAGCAGGTAGCCATCCAGGTTGGCGTCGTGCAGTTTTTCCGGCCAGCCCCTGGGTGTGGGGGCCAGATCCTGTTGGGGCAACGGTGCGCGCCTTCCTGCCGATGGTCCGGACGGCAGCAAGTGCCGGGTGGGGCCAGTCTACGGCGCCGGGTTGGCAGCAGGGGCAGTTCGAGCCTAGGCTGGGAATGTAAGCATGCTTAGCTTTTAGCATCAGAACATCCAGCGGGAACCACCGCGTCCCCGGCAACAGGAGGAACCAGATGGCAGACCAGTACACGTTCCGCAATCCAGTGACAGCCTACGAACGGATTTCCCCGCCGAAGCAGCACCAGCCCGAACCAGGCCTGGATGCCGAACTTACGCCCACGGCCGATCTGGGCGAGGACAGCTACCGCGGATCCGGGCGGCTGGAGGGCCGGAAGGCAATCGTCACCGGGGCTGACTCGGGCATCGGCGCTGCCACGGCCATCGCGTTCGCCCGCGAAGGCGCTGATGTGGTGCTGTCTTATCTGCCCGAAGAGGAAGAGGACGCCGCGAGGATCGCCGGCATCATCAAGGCGGCGGGCCGGAAAGCCGTGCAGGCCCCCGGCGACCTGAAGGACGCTGGCACCTGCCGCGCACTGGTGGAGACGGCGCTGGCGGAGCTTGGGGGCCTGGACATATTGGTCAACAATGCCGGCAAGCAGGTGGCACAGGAGGAGTTCACGGACATTTCCGATGAGCAGTTCGACCACACGCTCAAGACCAACGTTTACGCCATGTTCTGGCTGACCAAGGCGGCAGTCCCGCACCTGCCGGCAGGTGCCACCATCATCAACACCACGTCCATCCAGGCCTACAGCCCCTCGCCCACCCTGGTGGACTACGCCACCACCAAGGCAAGCATCAACAACTTCACCAAGGGTTTGGCCCAGCAGCTTGCCCCGAAGGGCATCCGCGTCAACGCCGTGGCGCCGGGTCCCATCTGGACTCCGCTGCAGGTCAGCAGCGGACAGCCCAAGGAGGAACTGCCGGAGTTTGGCCAGTCCACGCCGTTGGGCCGGGCGGGCCAGCCTGCGGAACTGGCGCCGGCCTACGTGTTCCTGGCCTCCGCCGAATCCAGTTACGTGGTGGGCGAAACCCTCAACGTCAACGGCGGCAGCCCCACCCCCTAGGCTCAGGTGCCGGCAAGCCCGGCCAACAGTGAGTCCGTGGCCGCGTCGGGTACCCCGTCGAAGAACTGGTCCAGGACAGCCTGGAACAGGGCTTCACCGGGGTCTGCCCGGAGGAACAGGGTCATGGCGGATTTTAGCTTGCGTGCATCGATGCTGCCCAGGATGCTGACGGCCGACCGGCCGGGTTGGTCCATCAGGGCGGCTGTGCATTCGAGCAGGCGGGGGCCCAGGAGCCCGTGCCGCAGGTAGGCGCGCGCCTCAGCCAGTGAGTTGATGGCGTACCTGCGGGAGGTGGGGCTCTGGCCCAGGCCGGTGATCTGGGGAAACACGAACCACATCCAATGGCCGGTTTTGCTGCCTGCGCGGAGTTGGGCGAGTGCGTCGTCGTAAACCCCGCCCTCCTGGGCAGTCACGAACCGTTCAAGGTCCCGGGATGCGTTCACGGACATGTCTCCTTATCTGTCAGCCGGCCGAAGCGCCCGGCACCGCCTGGTCGAGGTACGCTGCGGCGTCCCGCAGTTCTGCGGCCGGATCGGTCCGCCACCTGGACAGGACCACCTCGGCTTTCCGCCGTTCCATGGTGCTAAACCCCGCCAGCATCGGCGCCACGACGTCGGCGAGCAGTGGGTCAGCCAGCTCCCCGGTAGCCGCGGAGCGAAGGAACCCTTCAAGGCGGGTCAGGTCGGAATGCAGCAGGGTCCGGACCCTGGTCTGCAGCAGCACCACGGCCGCCAGCCGCCGCTCAAAAACGGGGAGTACGCCGGGTGCCGGCCGGGCCCACAAGGCGGAGGCCAGCAGGAGGATCCCGTCGTGGTCGAGGTCCCGGAACTTCCGCAGCGCGTCCCGGATGGTGCCCCGCACGGCACCCACGGACGACCCGTAGGAGGCGAGGACACCGCCCAGCCGGGACCCGACGTCGTCCGCCCGGTACCAGGCGCCCTCATTCTGCAAGGTCATGTCGATGAATTCCACGGCCGGACCCACGGAACCGCCGGCGGTCACCGGCCCCGTCCCGCTGAGGAGTGGCTGATGCAGTAGGGCGTCCAGGGCCTGGCCTCGAGCCTGCCCTCGGCGATGGGCCCGCCGCACTCGAGGCAGCTCCCGTAGGTACCGTCGGCAATCCGGGCCAGCGCGGCGTCGACCTGCGCCAGGCCAGCGGCGCTTTGCGCTGCCAGGGCGGACGCCTGCGAGAGCTCGAAGGCGATGGTGGCGCCTTCCGGGTCGTGCTCGTCATCAACGTTGGAGTCCTGCCGGGCGGAGCTGGCACCGGCTATTTCGGCCCGCAGGGCAGCGACCAGCGCCAGTTTCCGGGCGCGCTCCTCCTCAAGGAGCAGCCGGAACCGGCCGGCGCTGGCCTTCGACAGTCCTGGCCGTGCCATCAGTACCAGTTGTAGGCGATCGAGTGGTTCCAGGCCGCGCAGGGCGAGCCGTAGCGGCCGCTGATGTAGCCCAGCCCCCATTCGATCTGGGTGCGGTAGTTGGT
>NZ_LFQH01000105.1:0-1724 GCF_001238605.1 Arthrobacter sp. ZBG10
TCGTGGCGGGTGACGAGGTCGAATTGGATGCCGCGGTGTTGTTCGACGCCGGTGCGGATGGCGCGTTCGACGACGGAGGTGGCGAGGCGGCGGTGGAGGGAGAGGGGGTCGCGGCGGAGGTCTTTGGTGAGGGCTGCGCAGAGGAGGAGCATGACGATGACGAAGGGTAGTGCTGCGACGATGGTGATGCGTTGGAGTCCGGCGAGGGCTTCGGAGGGGACGTCGCCGCCGGCGAGGAGCATGACGGCTGCGACGGCGCCGGTGAGGCAGCCCCAGAAGATGACGATGGGGCGGCGGGGGTGTTCTGCGCCGTTGGAGCTGAGGGAGCCCATGACGATTGAGGCTGCGTCGGCGCCGGTGATGAAGAAGATCGCGACGAGGACCATGGCGAGGATGATGACGGCGGCGGTGGCCCAGTCGGGCATGCTGAGGTTTTTGACGAGGTCGAAGAGGGCGCCGTCGAAGTTGATGGAGGGGCTGCCGTTGACCATGGTGACCAGGCCGGGGGTGTTGTTTGTGTCGGCTTGTTGTTGGATGTTGATGGCGGCGCCGCCGAAGATCGCGAACCAGATGATGCTCACGACGCTGGGGACCAGGAGGACGCCGGTGACGAATTGGCGGATGGTGCGGCCGCGGCTGATGCGGGCGATGAAGAGGCCTACGAAGGGTGTCCAGGAGATCCACCAGGCCCAGTAGAAGATGGTCCAGCCGGAGAGCCAGGTGCGCAGGGCGTCATCGCCGACGGCTTCGGTGCGGGAGGACATTTCGGCGAGGTCCCGGACGTAGTCGCCGACGGCGGAGGGGATGAGGTTCAGGATGAACAGGGTGGGTCCGACGAGGAACACGATGAGTGCCAGGACGACGGCGAGGACCATGTTGATGTTGGAGAGCCATTGGATGCCGCGGCTGATGCCGGAGACGGCGGAGGCGACGAAGCACAGGGTCAGGATGGCGACGATGACCACGAGGACGGGGGTGCCGATTTGTCCGAACCAGCCGTTGGAGGTCATGCCGCTGCCGATTTGCAGGGCGCCCAGGCCCAGGGACGCGGCGGTGCCGAAGAGGGTGGCGAAGATGGCGAGGATGTTGATGAATTTCCCGACGGGTCCTTCGACGACGCGGATTCCGAAGAGTGAGGTGAAGGCGAGGGAGATCAGTTGCCGGCGGCCCAGGCGGTAGGTGCCGTAGGCCATGGCGATGCCGACTACTGCGTACATGGCCCAGGGGTGCAGGGTCCAGTGGAAGATTGAGGTGGCCATGGCGGTTTGGATGGCGGCGGGGGTGCGGCCGTCCACGGTCCCGGGTGGGGGTGAGACGTAGTGGTAGAGGGGTTCGGCGACGCCGTAGAACATCAGGCCGATGCCCATGCCGGCGGCGAACATCATGGCGACCCAGGACACGGTCCGGAATTCGGGTTTTTCGCCGTCTTTGCCCAGGGGGATGTTCCCGAATTTGCCCATCGCGAGCCAGAGGACGAAGACGACGAACAGGGAGGCCAGGAGCATAAAGAGCCAGCCGGTGTACTCCATCACCCAGTTCAGGGCGGTTGTTGAGCTGGCGGACAGGCTGTCCCGCCCTACAAAGCCCCAGACCACAAACGCAATGGCAATCGCGCCCGTGATGCCGAAAGTGACTTTATCCAGGGTGAGTTTGTGGTTGCGGCGGTCCGCAACGGCCCGCTCAGTCCTGGCGCTGCGCAGCTCCTCCATGATCTGCGCGTGCTC
>NZ_LFQH01000106.1:0-13369 GCF_001238605.1 Arthrobacter sp. ZBG10
CTCATAACGACATCTACTGCCAGCTACTTGGGGGCTCCGCCGGTGTTTGGACTCAGAGCTGCAGCTCCATAAAGACGCTGTTGGGATCCGGCCGGTAGTCCGCGAACGGCGGGCAATCGGTGAAGCCGTGCCGCGCATACAGCCGCCGGGCTGGAGCGAAGTAGTCCTCGGTGCCGGTTTCCAGGTACACCCGCTCCAGGCTGTTGGCCCGGGCGTCGGCCAGGATGTGCAGGAGCACGAGGGTGGCGACGCCGCGCCCCCGCGCCTGCGCCGAAGTGCGCATGGACTTTAGCTCGGCAGATGCTGCCTGGCCAGGCACCGGTTTGAGGACCTTGAGGGCTCCGCACCCCAGCAAGGCGCCGCCCTCCCGTGCCGTCCAGAAACTGATGTCCGGTCCGGCCAGGGCTGCCGGGTCCAGGGCATGGACGCTTTCGGCCGGTGAGGTGGCAAACATGTCTGCAAGGTGCTCGCTCAGGAGCAGGTGGACATCGTCGCGGTGGGGGCTGTCCCGGTCTATAAGAATCATCAGTTCCAAATTTACCGGGCGCAGCGGCGGCGCGGCACGCGCCGCCGGAGAACGTCCTGCCCCTAAACCAGCCCCAGATGCGACTTCAGCGTTGTCCCCGTGTACTCCGTCCGGGCCAGTCCACGCTCCTGGAGCAGCGGGACCACTCCGGCCGTGAACCTGTCCAGATCGCCCGGCAGCAGCGAAAACATCAGGTTAAAACCGTCGGCCGCGCCGGCCGAGTGCCAGCGTTCCAGAGAACGGGCCACCTTGTCCGCGGAACCGACGAAATCGTCGTTGCGTTTGTCCCCGGTGAGGATCGAATAGAGGTCCTTCAGGGTCACCTCGTGTTCGCGGCCGCGGATCTGCTCCCGGGAGGAACGGAAGTCGCTCCGGGGCGATGGGAGTGCCGCGATGCCGGCTTGTTCCACGGTGGCAGTCTCGCCCAGCTTCGAGAAATCGATCGACGCGCCGAAGTACTCCTGCAGGAACTCCAGGACCTGGTCCTCGCCGATCAGCCGGTCAAGTTCACGGACCTGGTCCCAGGCTTCCGCATCAGTTTCCGCCACCACCGGGGAAATGGCCTGGTAGATAAACACCTCGTCGGGATTCCGGCCAAAGGCCGCCGCCTGCTTCCGTACTGACTCCCGGAATGCCACGGCCTCGGGAATGCCCCGGTGGCTGGCGAAAATGGCGTTGGCATAGCGGGCACCCAGCCGCTGGCCGGGCACCGAGGAGCCGGCCTGCGCCAGCAGCGGCGAATGCTGAGCGGACGGAGCGATGTTCAGCGGCCCCGCCACCTGGAAGAACTCGCCGCGGTGGTCCAAACGGTGAAGTTTGGTAGCGTCGAAGAACCGGCCGGAGGCCTGGTCATGCAGGAAAGCGTCTGGGTCCCAGGAGTTCCACAGCCCCCGGACGACCTCCACGAACTCCTCCGCCCGCCGGTACCGGAACGAATGGTCCAGGTGCTCAGGGGCGCTGAAGTTGGCGGCTGTGCTGTTGGTCAAGTCCCGGGTGGTCACAATGTTCCAGCCCATCCGCCCGCCGCTGATGTGGTCTGCCGTCAACGCAGCCCGGGCAAAGTTGAAGGGTTCGTCATAGGACGTGGACGAGGTGGCGATGAGTCCGATCCGGCTGGTCACCGCGCCCAGGGCAGTCACCAGCCCCACCGGATCAAACCTGTTCAGGATGCCCGGGTTGGATGTTTCGTCGATGGCCAGGGAATCGCCCAGGAAAACGGCATCGAACTTGGCCGCCTCCGCCGCTCGCACCAGTTCCACCTGATGGGCGAAGTCGATGCTGGCGCCGGGCAAGGCGCCGGGATGCCGCCAGGAAGCCAGGTGGATCCCCGTCCCCACCAGGTAGGCGAAAAAGTGGATCTGGCTGCGTTCACTGCGGAGTGTGCTGGTCACTGCTGGTCCCTCGTCCGGCCGGGGCGCGGGTTCCGCACCCCGGCATCAACTACTTGGTGCTCTTGACGATTTCTTCTTCTGCGGTCAGGACTTCCTGGAGCTTCTCTGCGGTCCAGTCGCCCTTGAATGCCAGGTTCCCGTCGTTGAGCTTGGTCACTGCAGCCTCAACTTCGGGCGTGTGGTAAGCGTCAACGATGGTCTTCCAGCGGGGGTCATCCTTCTTGTCCGCCTTCACCACAAAACCATTGATGTAGGGGGCGAGGGTGTCGGAGGACAGGTCTTCCTTAAAGATGATCTTCTCGTCGCCCAGTCCGCCCTTCTGCGCCTGGGTGTTGTTCACCACGGCAGCATCTGTGGAGCCCTTGAGCGCCGCCACGGTCTGGTTGGAGTCCACCGGGGTGACCTTGATCTTGCTGGAGGTGATTTCCGCCGGTGTGGAGAGCGAATTGCCGCCGTCCTTGAGTTCCAGCAGGCCAGCGGTCTGGAGGTTGAGCAGCGCCCGGGCCTGGTTGGTGGGGTTGTTGGGGATGGCCACCGATGCGTCGGCAGGCAGTTCCTCAACGGACTTGTACTTCTCGGAGTACAACGCCAGCGGGTAGACGGCTGTGGCGCCCACGGGCACCAGGGTGCCGTTGCTGTTGACGTTGAACTGTGACAGGTACTTCAGGTGCTGGAACAGGTTGATGTCCACCTGGCCCTGCTGCGTGGCGGTATTGATCTGCGCACCGTCCGTGAAGTTCTTGATCTCCAGATCGATGCCCTCCGCCTTGAGCTTGTCCTTGAGGATGGTCCAGTGCTCCTCGGCGCCGTCGTCAACGCCGATGACCACCTTGCTGGCGTCCGGGCCCGAGCTGGCTGCGGGTGCGGCGCAGGCCGGAAGGGACAGGGCAGCGGCAATGCCGACGACGGCAACTAACAGACGGTTCTTCATGGCTTGTCTCCGAATACGCGTGGTTCAAATGGGCCAGGAGGGCCCGGGCGATCGCCCAACCACAGGCTAGGCAGCCACGCCCGGCGGCTCCTATCCGGCCGCAACACTCCTACTTGCGGGTTAACGGCGGGCCATGCGGCGTCACCCGCTGTCATCCCGATGGAGTCGCCGGGTACCCCGCTGGTCCAATGGCTGGGAAGCAAGGCCCGCCCGGTGCGGGCAGCAACCAGCCAGGAAGGCGTCCATGAGCACGATCGTTTCGTTGCAACACGTAGCAAAGGAGTTCCCCGGCCAAGGCCGCGGGGGCGCAGCCGCTGTGCGCGCCGTCGATGACGTAAGTCTCGACGTCGAAAAGGGAACCGTGGTGGGCATTGTTGGCTACTCGGGTGCAGGCAAGTCCACCCTGGTCCGCCTGATCAACGGGCTGGAACGGCCCAGTTCCGGCAGCGTGCTGGTGAAGGGCCAGGATATTGCCGGGCTCCCGGAACGCGAGCTGCGGGCAGTCCGCGCCGGTATTGGGATGATCTTCCAGCAGTTCAACCTGCTCAAGTCCCGCACCGTGTACGGAAACGTGGCCTACCCGCTGAAGGTGGCCGGCTGGCCTAAGGAAAAAATCAGGCCGCGGGTCCAGGAACTCCTGGAGTTTGTTGGCATCGCGGACAAAGCCGAGCGGTACCCCCGCCGGTTGTCCGGCGGGCAGCAGCAACGCGTGGGCATTGCCCGGGCACTGGCCAACAACCCGGATATCCTTTTGGCCGACGAGGCCACCAGCGCGCTGGATCCCGAAACCACCCGCGAGGTGCTGCAGTTGCTGCGCCGCGTCAACAGCGAGCTTGGCACCACCATCGTGGTGATTACCCACGAGATGCATGTGGTCCGGGAGATCTGCGACACCGTGGTGATGATGGAGGCCGGGCGGGTGGTGGAAACCGGTCCCACCTACTCGGTTTTCGTTGATCCGCAAGGCGAGTCAACGCGACGCTTTGTCTCCACCGCCGTCCACGGAAAGCCCGGCCCGGAGACCCTGGGCCGACTGGCAGAGGCCCACCCGGGCCGGCTGGTTTCCGTTGGCATCTCCGAGGCGGCCAGTACCCCCGTTGTGGCGGAAGTGTTTTCGCGCCACGGGGTGGCTGCCGCGGTGGTCTTTGGCGGCGTGACCGAGATCCAGCACCGGATCCTGGGGACCTTGACTTACGAACTGACGGGCTCCGGCGCTGCCGTGGACGCAGCTTTGGCTGAACTCGCCACGCTGACGCCGGTGGAAGAACAAACCGCAGTCCCGGTCACCGTAGCCGCAGGCGCCATCCGCACCGTAGGAGAAGACTCATGACCGACTGGATCACCCTGCTGCCCGTTCTGGGCGAATCCTTCCAGCAGACCATTTACATGGTGGCGGTGACCGTCCTGCTCAGCGGTGCTGCAGGCCTGGTCATGGGCGTGACCCTGTATGCCACCCGGCCCGGCAACCTGTTCGCCAACCCCGCCGTCTTCACCGTCCTGAACTTCGTGGTCAACATCATCCGGCCCATCCCGTTCATCATCTTCATCACGGCCATCGCGCCGTTGACACTCATCGTGATGGGAACCACTATCGGCACCACGGCCGCCATTCTACCCATGGCACTTATGGCGGGCGTGGTCATTGGGCGGGTAGTGGAGCAGAACCTGGTGGCCTCCGATCCCGGTGTGGTTGAGGCAGCCCGCGCCATGGGCGAAAGCCGGATCCGCATTTTGTGGGCCGTGGTGATCCCGGAGTCCCTGGCGCCGCTGATCCTTGGCTACACCTTTATGCTGATCGCCATCGTGGACATGTCCGCGATGGCCGGCTACATCGGCGGCGGCGGGCTGGGCAACTTCGCCATCATGTACGGCTACCAGCAATTCAACTGGGAAGTCACCCTGGTCACGGTGGTGATCATCATCGTGATGGTCCAGGCCCTCCAGCTGGCCGGCAACTGGCTGGCCCAGCGGATCCTCAAACGCTGATGCCATCCACCAACCATCGAAGGAGCTGACCATGCCCATCGAATTCCTCGGCATGGGCGCCGGAAACGACGCCACGGAAACCACTGCCGCTTCAACAGTCCAGTTCGATCCCGCCTACGCGGCCAACATCGCCCGGATCCATGAGGAGCACAACTGGGATCACGTGTTGTTCGCCTACAACTCCGCCACCCAGGACCCGGCGATCCATGCCGCCTGGGTGGCAGCCAACACCGAACGGATCCAGCTGCGGCTGGCGCACCGTCCCAACGTCTCCCACCCCACGTTTGCCGCCCGGTCCTTCCTGACCCTGGACCACGTGGCCCGCGGCCGGCTTACGGTGCACTTCATCACCGGCGGCAGCCAGGCCGACCAGGCGAAGGAGGGCGACTACCTGGCCAAGGACCACCGGTACCGGCGGACCCAGGAGTACATGCAGATAGTCCGCCGGGCCTGGGCGGGCGGCGAGCCTTTCGACTGGGACGGCGAGTTTTACCAGTTCAAGGACTTCGGTTCGGACATCCACCCGTTCGCTGGCCGGCGGCCCGGGATCTCCTTCGGCGGATCCTCCGAAGCAGCCTGGGCCGTGGGCGCCCGGGAAGCTGATATCTACGCCTTTTTCGGTGAACCCCTGGCTGATGCCGCCGAACAGCAACGTAGGATTCTCCAGAATGCCGAAGCGGCCGGGCGGATCGAGCCGCTGCGCTGGCAGATCGCCTTCCGCCCCATCGTTGCCGCCACAGACGAACTGGCCTGGGAAAAGGCCCACGCCATTTTGGCCCGGCTGGAATCCAGGCGTGCCAACGGCGAGGTGATCGACCGGGTCCGGGACTACCGCAGTAAACCCGAAGCAGCCGGCACGCAGCGGCTGCTGGCCGCGGCGGAACGCGCGGACCACCACGACCGCGCACTCTGGACCGCGCTCGCAAAGGCTGCCGGCGGCGGGGGCGGCAGTGCCACCGCACTGGTGGGCAGTTACGACACCGTCACGCAGGCCTTCCTGGACTACAACGAGCTGGGCTTTGAGATCTTCGGGCTCCGCGGCTACGACTTCGTGCCGGACGCCGTGGAGTTCGGCACCCACGTCATCCCGCAGCTCAAGGCTGAGGTGGCCCGCCGGGAAGCCGGGGCGACGCCGGCCGAACTCCAGGCCCGCCATGCGGCTGCACGAGAAAGGTTGGTTGCGCCATGATGCTGCTTGCTGTGGTTGCCATCTTCCTGGCGCTCTTGGCCGCGGGTGGGGTGTGGGCTGCGGCGGCGCTGGTCCAGGACGAAACCAGGGACGGTGACCGCCAGGTGCCGACGGGGTTCAGCCTCTACCTTTAGCATTCCCGGCATCCTTCAGGGATGGCCGCCGGACGTCACCGTGGGACGTGGGACGCAAGCTGAAGCCGCGGATGTTTTTCCTGGGCTCATCGATAAGCAAGAATTTAATTCCCTGAAAGCAAACTTTCACTGCCCGACAATTTTCTAAATTCCGTAGACGACTGCGCTTTTATGCGTGACTGGCAATAAAAATATAAGTGTGTATGGTATTGGGGACAAGCACCACAGAGAAAGATGTGATTCCAGTGTCGGGTAAATCGCCTAGAAGCAGCAATGTCAAAAAAGCGGGAAAATCCATCCTCGAAAAAAGGGCCGATAAAAGGGCCAAAACCGAGGGCAGTGAAATCAGTCTCGTAAAACCGCGTAAGAACCAGCGCTAGCGGGCCCAGCCATGAAAAGCATGTGCAACGCACTGATTATCCCGGCTCAACTCACACAGCCGGTACGCCTTGAATCCGTCGATACGGACATGCCGGCACTTCAGCGGTTGATGTCGGGAAACATCGAAGCAATCAGTACCCGTGATTGGCATGCCTACGTCAGCGACGAAGGCAACCGCCTGCCGCAGAACATCCGGGCCGAAGTGCTGGCCCGGGAAGCCGGTGTTCATCTCGAAGAGGTCCTGAACGGCACAGCGGTTTTCCTGGGTCACTGCAGCCGCGGGCAGGAAGTGGACGCGCCCCTGCGACTCATCCGACTGGCGGAAGCCCTGTTCGATCAGGCGCTGGCAGCCTGAACGCTTGCGCCTCCCGCTACACCAGCGGCCAAGGGTAGCGGGAGCCCGTCAGGTCCACCGGCAGTGTCCCGTCCTGCAGGATCCGGCGGGCCCGCCGCTTCAGGGCCGCGTTTTCATCGTCGTCGAGCAGCCCGGCCAACTCTTCAGGAACGGCCTCGGCGAGGGGTGCGATGTCTGCCAGTAGCCCGTCCGGAATTGCTTCGCCGGCAAAGTCCCAAATGACCGTGCGCAGCTTAAAGGCAGCGGAAAAGCACAATCCGTGGTCGATGCCCCAGATCCGGCCGTCGCCGCCGCGGAGGACGTGCCCGCTTTTGCGGTCCGTGTTATTGGAAATGAAGTCAAACAAAGCCATCCGGGCCAGTTCCGGGTGGGTGGACGGGTCCTCCGCCGCCAACGTGAAATAGTGCTGCCGGAAATCGCAGTCGATAAACCACTGCAGGGACCCCACACCAAGCGGTGCGTCCTCCCGGATGACCGTGGGCGGCACCATGCCCCAGCCCAAAGCCTCACTGAGCAGGTACGCCCCCCGTTCCCGCTTGTACAGCCCTGGATCGAAGTCGGACAGCGGCTGTTCGCCGGCCTCAGGTTTATAGACCGCCTGTGCTACATCGTCCCCTTGAGTGAGGCGGACCAGGAACGTGGCGTTGCTGCTGCGCGCGAACTGGCCCACCAGCTCCACTTCGCCGGAGGTCAGCAGCGCCAGGTCCCGGTCTGTCACGGCGTACCCTTGGCGGCGGAAAACCCTGTCACTGCGGCCTCAAACCGCTCAACGGTTCCGAGTAGGAATTCACCATCAGCACCGACGCTGCCCGGCCGTCCACAAACGACACGGCGGACACTGAACCCGGGCTGATCATGATCCGCTGGAACAGGTCCAGGGGGGTCCCAACAGCGTGGGCCACGGCCGCCTTGATGGTGTCGGCGTGGGAAAAGCAAACAATTACACCCCCAGGGTGCGCCGCCACCAGTTCCTCCAGGGCACCCACCATGCGGTCCTGCATCTCCGGAAAGCTTTCGCCGTTGGGGAAGCGGAACGTGGACGGGCTGGACTGCACCGTCCGCCACTCCGGCAAGGCAGCCAGGCGGGAAATCTCGGCACCCGTCCAGTCGCCGAAGTCGCACTCCAGCAGCCCGTCGGCCGGCTGGATTTGCAGGCCGTTGGCGGTCGCCGTCGGCCCTGCCGTTTCCTGGGCGCGCTCCAACGGCGAGGAATACACGGCGGTGACCGGAAGCCCCTCGAGGCGTTCGGCCACCCGTTCCGCCTGGGCCCGGCCACGCTCCGAAAGATGCAGGTTCGGGGCCCGGCCCGGCAGCACCTGGCCGGTGGTGGGCGTTTCGCCGTGGCGGACCAGGAGCACAAGCGTCACCACAGGCTTGGCGGCGGGAGCGGCGGGAGCGGTTGAAGCGGTGGACGGGGCGGATTCCGGCGGGGCCGGCTGGGCTGCAGCAGTCATCAAGGATCAGCGTAGTACTGCCGGCGGACCAAAACTTGTCCCGCGTGCACAAATGTTTCGGATCACCCCATCGGCCCAGCGAACAGGTCTACGGTGGAGAAGTGACTGAACGCCCTGAGATCTTCACTGTTGGTGAACTGCGTGCCTCCGGCCATGTTCACAAGGACCTGCGGACAGAACTCCGCGACAACCTCCTCTCCGCCCTGGCGGCGGGCCGCGACCCGTGGCCCGGCATGTTCGGCTTCAGCCGGACCGTTATCCCCCAACTGGAGCGCGCCCTGATCGCCGGGCATGACCTGGTGCTGCTGGGCGAACGTGGCCAGGGCAAGACCCGGCTCCTGCGCACCCTGGCCGGGCTGCTGGACGAATGGTCCCCGGTGATCGAGGACTCGGAGCTGAACGAGCACCCCTACGAACCCATCACCGGGCCCTCGCGCGCCCGCGCCCTCACCGAAGGGGACCGGTTGCGGGTAGCCTGGCGGCACCGTTCGGAACGCTACGTGGAGAAACTCGCGACGCCGGACACCTCCGTGGCGGACCTGATCGGCGACGTCGACCCCATGCGGGTGGCCGAGGGCCGCCGGCTGGGGGACCCGGAAACCATCCACTACGGCCTGATCCCGCGTTCCAACCGCGGCATTGTGGCCATCAACGAACTCCCTGACCTCGCCGAACGCATCCAGGTCTCCATGCTGAACGTGATGGAGGAGCGGGACATCCAGATCCGCGGCTACGTCCTGCGCCTGCCGCTGGACGTCCTGGTGGTGGCTTCCGCCAACCCCGAGGACTACACCAACCGCGGCCGCATCATCACCCCGCTCAAGGACCGGTTCGGCGCCGAAATCCGCACGCACTACCCCCTTGAGCTTGAAGATGAGGTGGCCGTGATCGAGCAGGAGGGCCACCTGGTGGCCAGCGTGCCGCCCGTGATCCTGGAGATCCTGGCCCGCTACACCCGAGCCCTGCGCGAGTCCCCGGCCATCAACCAGAGCTCCGGCGTTTCCGCGCGGTTCGCCATCGCCGGGGCCGAAACCGTTGCGGCGGCCGCGCTGCGGCGGGCCAGCGTCCGCGGCGAGGATCAGGCCGTGGCCCGGATCATCGACCTGGACGCCGCTGTGGAAGTGCTCACCGGAAAGATCGAGTTTGAATCCGGCGAGGAAGGCCGCGAGCAGGACATCCTGGACCACCTCCTGCGCACCGCTACCGCGGAAGCAGTCCGGGAACACTTCCAGGGCCTGGACCTGGCGCCACTGGTCGCTGCCCTGGACGGGCACTCCACTGTAACCACCGGCGAGCTGGTGACCGCCAAGGAATTCCTGGCGAACCTGCCCTCGCTCAACGGATCAGGCCTCTACGACGAAATCGGGAAGCGCCTCGGCGCCGAAAACGACGGCCAGCGGGCTGCCGCCGTCGAACTGGCCCTCGAGGGCCTCTACCTTGGCCGCCGGATCTCCAAGGAGTCCGACGACGAAGCCACCATCTACGGCTAAGGACAGGCACGCGCCATGAGCCTTCATCCACGCTCCCGCTATGGCCGCTACCGCGGCGGGCCGGACCCGCTGGCGCCGCCCGTTGACCTGACGGAGGCGCTGGATGCCGTGGCCGAGGACGTGATGGCGGGCTACTCGCCGCGGCGTGCCCTGCAGGAGTACCTGCGCCGCGGCGGCCTGGACCAGGAAGGCCTGGACGAGCTCGCCGGCCGGATCCAGCAGCGCCGCCAGGACCTGCTGGGCAAGCACAACCTCAACGGCACGCTCAATGAAGTGAAAAAACTCCTGGACACGGCCGTACTGGAGGAACGCAAGCAGCTGGCCCGCGACGCCATGATGAACAACACGGACCGGGCCTTCCGCGAGATGCAGATCCAAAACCTGCCCCAATCCACCGCGGCGGCGGTCAACGAGCTTGCCTCCTACGACTGGCAGTCCAGCACGGCCCGCGAGGCGTACGAAAAGATCAAGGACCTGCTGGGCCGCGAGGTCCTGGACCAGCGCTTCGCCGGGATGAAGCAGGCACTGGAAGGGGCGACGGACCAGGACCGGGCAGCCATCAGCGCCATGCTGGCCGACCTCAACGAACTCCTGGACAAGCACCGCCGGCAGGTGGACACCGCAGCGGACTTCGCCGAGTTTATGGCCAAGCACGGCGAACACTTCCCAGAGAATCCCCGGAACGTCGAGGAACTGGTGGATGCGCTGGCCAAGCGCGCGGCGGCAGCCCAGCGATTGATGCAGTCCATGACCCCGGAGCAGCGCGCCGAGCTGATGCAGCTCTCCGCCCAGGCCTTCGGCTCCCAGGACCTGATGGCCCAGCTGGGCCAGCTGGACGAGACCCTGCAGGCCCTGCGGCCGGGGGAGGACTGGAACGGATCAGAGCGGTTCGAAGGCCAGGAAGGAATGGGCCTGGGGGACGGCACGGGCGTGCTCCAGGACCTTGCCGAGCTGGACCAGTTGGCGGACCAGCTGGGCCAGGACTTCGACAGCTCCCACATGGACGACGTGGACCTGGACGCCCTGGCCCGCCAGTTGGGGGAAGACGCGGCGGTCAGCGCACGCACGCTGGCGGCGATTGAAAAGGCAATGCACGACGGCGGCTACCTCACCAAGGGTGCGGACGGCGACTTCCGGCTCTCGCCCCAGGCGATGCGGCGGCTGGGCAGGTCGTTGCTGCGTGATGCCGCCAAGCAGCTGTCCGGGCGCCAAGGCAGGCGGGAGACGCGGGAGGCCGGTGCCGCTGGCGACCAGACCGGATCCAGCCGGCCGTGGGAGTTTGGCGACAACGCGCCATGGGACGTCACCCGAACCATCACCAACGCGATCCGCCGGACCATCGCCGACGGCGGCGACCCGGGCCGGGGCGTCCGGCTGGCTGTGGACGACATCGAGGTGACGGAAACCGAGGAACGCACGCAGGCCGCCGTCGTCCTCCTGGTGGATGTGTCCTTCTCGATGGCCGCCGAGGGGCGGTGGGTGCCCATGAAACGCACGGCGCTGGCCCTGCACCACCTGGTGTCCACAAGGTTCCGGGGCGACAAACTGCAGCTGATCACGTTTGGCCGGTACGCCCAGACCATGGACATCGGCGGGCTGACATCGCTGCCGGCCTTCCGCGAGCAGGGCACCAACCTGCACCACGGGCTGCTGCTGGCCAGCCGGTTCTTCCGGAAACACCCGGCCATGCAGCCGGTGCTGCTGGTGGTCACGGACGGCGAACCGACGGCCCACCTGCTGCCCGACGGCGAATCCATGTTTTCCTGGCCGCCGCACCCCTCGACCATCCGCGCCACCGTGGATGAGCTGGACCGGGTGGGACGTGCCGGCGCGCAGGCCACCTTCTTCCGGCTGGGCGACGACCCGGGCCTGGAACGCTTTATCCAACGGATGGCCCGCCGGGTTGACGGTAGGGTGGTGGCACCCGAAGCCGGCGAGCTCGGCGCTGCGGTGGTGGGCGAATACCTCCGCGCGCACTTCCGCGGCCGGGCCTACGGCGACTCCGATTGGGCGTTCTAGGCGCCTATTGCCCTGCCTCCACGGGCCCCCGGCGGTACGTTTCCGAGACCCTGCGGTACACCGGGGTGAGGAACGCCAGCGCCGCGGCGGCCATCAGGATGATCCCGGCCACCAGGAACACCAGGGCGATGCCGCGGGACACACCCTCGCCCAGCAGCGGCGCCAGCTGCGCCGCACCCTCCGCGGACCTGGCGTACGGGATGATCCACAACTCCGCCACGGGGGCGATGAGGAATGCGGTGATGGGTGCCGCCGCGGATTCGAAGGCCATGGCGAAGCCAAACACCCGGCCCTGCCGGGGCATTGGGACCACCTGCTGGATGATCGTCTGTTCTGCTGCCTCCGCGAACGGCACCATCACCATGTAGAGCCAGATCCCCGCGATGTACAGCCATGGCCATTCCCGCAAGGTGAACAACGCACCAAAGAGGCCGATCAGGATCACCGCGAACAGCAGGGTCCGCAGCGGGTTGGAGCCCAGGCCGAACTTGCCCACGAGTGCCCCGCCCACAACAAATCCGGTGGCGCCAAGCGCAAAGAAGGCGCCCCACAGCTCAACCGGGAACATCTCCAAGCCGTAAGGATCCATCAGGGCCATGTACACGCCGCCGATGAGGTTGTTGAAGGTGGAGAACAGGATCAGTGCGAACAGGCCGGCAATGGCCAGAACGGCGGCCATGGATCCGCGCAGGTCGAATCCACCTTGGGCATCCGTGGCTGCCGGCTGGGTTTCCTCGGGCATCCGCACGGTGAGCAGGTGGCCGTATGCCACGGCTGTCAGGACCAGGGCCGCGGCGATGGTCCAGCCCATGCCCAGCAGGCCCACCGACAGGCCGGAGATGACCGACGTGGCGATGAACGCCAGGCCCTGCACCATGCCCACCAGTCCGTTGGCGTTGGCCCGCCGGTCAGGATCGATCAGGATGGTGACGGTGGTGGACAGGGCGATGTTGCGCAGGTTTTCCACCACCGCCCCCACCAGGATGATCACGGCAAAGATCCAGAACCACGGCTGGGCCAGGTCCAGCAGGTCGGTCTCCGGCGTCAGCAGGAACATGATTCCGGCGACGACGAACATCACCAGGGTGAAGCCACCGGCAAAGCGCATCACCGCCAGCTTGCGGTACCGGTCCACGAAAGTGCCGAAGCTGATGCTGGAGAGCGCGATCAGCAGCATGTACGCCCCGCCGATAACCCCGGTGGCAATCACATTTCGCGTCTCCAGATAGACCCAGAACGTCAGGGCGAACCAGAGGTAGCTGGTGGTGATGTTTGCCAAGGCAGTGTTGACCAGGATCCCGGTAAACGTGCGGGACCGCTCTGCCGGGGTTCGCAGGTGACTGGTGTTGGCTGGGGCATCGGCGAGCCCCGGACCCGCAGCCACCAGGGGATCCGGTTTGTGCTCGGTCATGGGCTCCAGTTTACGGACAACAGGCCCCCGTGGACATGGGAAATGCCTGCGTAATTTGGCTTGTGGGACAGGTCAGGGTGCGGTGGGTTGGCCGTTGATGAG
>NZ_LFQH01000107.1:0-1439 GCF_001238605.1 Arthrobacter sp. ZBG10
GAACTGGTCCCCGAAAGTTGGACTGGCTAAGTAAGAGCCTAAGCCGCAAGGGCTTGAGCACGGTATTGCACCGGGCTCAGGCCCTTGAGCTTTGTTGAGATTCGTTCGTTGTTGTACCAGCAAATGTACTCGTGCAGTGCCGTGGTTAGTGCGTCGGCGCTGAGGAACCGGACGCGGTGGAATAGCTCTTCTTTGAGGTGTCCGAAGAAGTTCTCCATCACGGCGTTGTCGTAGCAGTTGGCTTTGCGGGACATCGATTGGACGGCGCCGGCGCTCTTCAGGAGACTTCGCCAGGAAACGTGCTGGTACTGGAAGCCTTGATCCGAATGCACCAGCGGCTGCTGGCCATGATCGAGGCGGCTGAGGGCCTCGCGCAGCGAAGTGTTGGTGAGCTCCAGATTCGGGGACGAGCTGATGGTGTGGGAAATGATTTGCCGGTCGAAGAGGTCCATGACCGGTGAGAGGTAGAGTTTCCGGTCACCGACCCGAAACTCGGTCACATCTGTCACCCATTTCCGGTTAGGGCCATCGGCCTCAAACTCCCGATTGAGCACGTTCGGGGCAACCTTTCCCTGGTCACCCCTGTAGGAGCTGTAACGCTTCTTTCGCCGTACTTTGCAGACGAGCCGCATCGCATGCATGAGTTTCAGGACTGTCTTCTTGGCGATCGTCCATCCCTGTTTGACCAGCTCGATATGGATTCGCCGGTGCCCGTACCGGCCATGGTTCTTCTCGAAAATTTCCCTGACTTTGGTCTTGAGTGCCTCCCGGGGGTCGGGAGCTTGAAGACGGGCTTGGTGGTAGAAGAATGTTGATCTGGCAAGACCCGTTATCTGAAGCAGTGCCGAGAGGGGAAAATCGGCCTTGAGGGCGACGAGGGCCTGGACCTTCACCGTCGTTCCTGCGCCCTCAAGGCCCGCAATTTTCCCAGGTAAGCCACTTCCGCCCGCAAACGCTCGTTCTCCCGCCGCAGCCGCTCTAACTCAGATGGCTCCACTGGTGGCGGCCCGTCGGCCTTCCTGGGTCTGCCTTTGGTCTTCGGACGCAGCGCATCCGACCCTTCCCGGCGGTATGCCCGAGCCCAGGTTTCGAGAAGTTTGGGCGATGATAAGCCAGCCTCTGAGGCGAGATCATGCGCAGTCTCGCCTGCCGCGAAGCGCTCAACCAACGCGAGCTTGAATTCAAACGAGTATGCGCGCTTTGTCGGCTTAGTCATCAACGCTCCCCGGCCATGGATCCTCCACCGCCGATAAAGACGACCGACCGGCGGGCGGGCCACACCCAGCAGGCTGGCCGTCCCCGTATCGGCAACGCCCTTCTCAAACCACGCTACAGCGGCCTCGCGCTGATCTTCGGATAACGAACTACGTGCATGCATAAAACTGCTCCCCGGGAGTCGGAACTGAATTTCTCAGTCCAACTCCCGGGGAGCAGTTCAC
>NZ_LFQH01000108.1:0-246 GCF_001238605.1 Arthrobacter sp. ZBG10
TTGGTGGTTACCACACACACCGAACGACTAAGAGGTCTTCATGGTCCACCGTAATGCCCGTCTGACTCCTGCCGGTAGAGGCATCCTTGTCCAGCGTGTTCTGGACGGCCGCCCCGTGGCCCACGTGGCGAAGGAAATGGGTGTCTCCCGGACCTGCGCCCACCGGTGGTTCCGACGCTATCTGGAGCACGGCTGGGACGGGATGGAGGACAGGTCTTCACGTCCGCGTTCCTGCCCGCACGCCAC
>NZ_LFQH01000109.1:0-276 GCF_001238605.1 Arthrobacter sp. ZBG10
CGTTCCTGCCCGCACGCCACTCCCGCGAGGAAGATCGACGAGGTCCTCGCCGCTCGTGCCGAGCACCGCGAGGGCCCGGTCCAACTCGCCGAACGGTGCCACGTCCGGCCCCGGACGGTCTCCCGGATTATCGCCCGGGCCGGGATGCCCCGGTTGTGGGAGCTGGACCCGATCAGCGGCGAACGCATCAGGGCAGGCCGGGCTACCGACCACCGCTACGAACGCGGCACCGCCGGTGAACTGCTCCACATTGACGTGAAGAAACTCGGGAGAATC
>NZ_LFQH01000011.1:0-4418 GCF_001238605.1 Arthrobacter sp. ZBG10
ATGGCCCCCGAAAACCCCGCCAACACAAGGAAAACAAGGACCACCACCGCACCCAACACCCACACAAGACCAAAACCAGCCACTATGCAGTGAGTCACACACCAGAAGCGGTCGGGTTGTCAGCCTTTGACGCGCAGCTCCACACTGAAATCAGCTTCGCGGGGCCGCAGCCGGTAGGCCTCCAGGACACCGGGTCCGCAGGCAGCTGTCCCAACTCCCCGCAGCGCATGATCCACGTAGACGTAGGTCCGGCCATCCGGCACAAGGTCGTCCCGGTGGGCAGCAGCGTCGAGGTGCTCCTGCGAGAAGGGCCGGACGGTCAGTGCGAAGGGGGCTCCCTGCACCTCGAAGCTGCCGGCGGCCAGTTCCACCGCCGCCTGGATAACCCCGGACCTGGCCCCGGACTCCTGCGGCCGGACATAGTCCTCGTTCATTGCCGTCGCCGGCAGCGTGTACCTGCCAAACCGGGCGCCCTGCCCGGTGTCCGCATAGCTCTGGTGCGGACCCTGGCCAAACCAGCTCACTGCCTTTGCCTCTGAAGCCAGGACAAACTCCAGGCCGATCCGGGCCCACTCGACCGGCAACCCGCCGTCGATCCACTCTCCGTCGGGCCGGACCTGCGTGCGCAGCCCAACCCACTCGTTGTCACTGCTCCACGAGTAGTCAACCAGGACGCCGAACTGCTTGTCGGCCGCCGCCATGCGCGTCCGTACCGTAAGGACCTCGCCGCCCTCGGCGGTACGGTCCGCAGTGATGCCCAGCAGGCGGGAATGCAGCCGGTTGAGTCCGGCGTTGTGCCAGGCCGTCGACAGGGGAAGGTCGTCCCGGCCAAACCAGCCCCGGCCAAGGTCGTTGTCGGTGGGCGGCCACCACAGAACCAACCGGAAGTCCGCCACGGGGACGCCGCCAATTGAGACCGGCAGCCCGGTAGCGCGGTTGAACACCACTGCACCCAGCCGAAGTTCGGCCTGCTCCACGGCAACGCATTCGAGGGCCTGGTGCGCTGCGGCCGGAGCGCCGCTGAGGACACCCTGTCCCCAGGCAACTTCGTGGCCGGCGCCGGCCCAGTCCGAGTCGGCGGCCAGCACGGCGCTGACCGTCAGCACGGCCGCCCCGTCAAGGCCTGCAAGGCCGGCGGGCAGCGGAACTGTCGCTTCCGCACCCGGGTCCACCGCGGCTACGTCAAGCACACCCTCACGGATAACGTCGCCGCCCGGCGTGGTGCCGCCGTCGGACGTCACTGCGTACCGGAAGCTGAGCGCGGACGTGTCCGCGAAGTTGAATCCGTTCCGGACCGTGACGGTGGTCCAGTCCGCCGCCACGCCCAGGCGTACCGGCTCGATGACCTTCTTGAAATCGAGCAGCCCGGGCCGGGGCTTGCGGTTTGCGTCCACCAGGCCGTCGGTGACGAAGTTGCCGTCGTGGATTTCCTCGCCGAAGTCGCCACCGTACGCAAACTGTTCGCCGCCGTCCTTGGCAGGGACGGTGATCCCGTGCTCCAGCCATTCCCAGACGAATCCGCCCATGAGCCGCGGGTAGCGGTCAAAAAGCTCCTGGTACTCGGTCATGCCGCCCGGGCCGTTACCCATCGCGTGCACGTATTCGCACTGCACAAACGGCATGGCCCGGCGCCGGCTGTCCAGGGCGGGATCTGCCAGCGCTTCTTCTTTACCCTGCCCGATCAGCTCCGTCTCGGCCTGGTCCGCGTACATCCGCGAGTACACGTCGACGTAGGCCGAGCTCCAGTCACCCTCGTAGTGGATGGGTCGGCTGGGGTCGCGGTCCTTGGTCCAGCGGGACATCGCCTCAAGGTTCCGGCCGTTCCCGGATTCGTTGCCGAGGGACCACATGATCACCGAGGCATGGTTTTTGTCCCGCTCCACGGTCCGGCGCATCCTGTCCACCAGTGCCGATTCCCAGCGCGGATCGTCGCTGGGGTTCTGCTTCCAGCCAGCGTCAACAAAACCGTGTGTTTCGAGGTCGCATTCGAGGACCACATAGAACCCCAGCTGGTCCGCGAGGGCCAGGAATTCCGGATGCGGCGGGTAGTGGGAGGTACGGATGGCATTGATGTTGTGCTGCTTCATGAGCCGCAGCTCGGCCTCCACCACGTCACGGGGCACCACGCGGCCAAGGCGCGGGTGGTGCTCGTGCCGGTTGACGCCGCGTAGCAGGATGCGCTGGCCGTTGACTTTGAACTGCGCGTCCTCGATGGTGATGCTGCGGAAGCCCAGCTGAAGATCCACGGTTTCCCCGGCCGTGCTGACGGTGGCGGCGTAGAGGGCCGGCAGTTCCGCGGACCAGGGGCTGACGCCGGGGATCCGGTGTTCGGTGCCTGCGGCCAGTTCCAGGTTCAGCTCCGGGACGCGTACGACGGCGTCAATCGCCACGCCGGACCGGCCCGCCTCCACCCGGAGGATGCCTTCGCCGCTGCCGGCGTCGTATTCGGCGTGGACAAAGACGTCGTCGATGCCATCGGCGGGGCGGGCCTGCAGGGTGACGTCCCGGAAGATTCCGGGGAGCCACCACATGTCCTGGTCTTCCACGTAACTGGCGGCCGAAAACTGCGCCACCCGGACGGCAAGGGTGTTGGTGCCCGCCACCAGGACACCGGAGACGTCGAACTCATGGGCAAGCCTGCTGCCCCGGGTGGTCCCGAGTTCCACGCCGTTGAGCCACACCGTGGCCGCTGACTCGATGCCGTCGAAACGGAGCAGCGCAGCGGGGAGAAACTCCGGCCCTGCCGTGAACTCCGTCAGATGGTCGCCGATGGGGTTGGCTTCGGGAACGTTGGGCGGTTCCACGGCGAACGGGAACTTGATGTTGGTGTAGGCGGGAGCGCCGTGGCCGTGCATGGACCAGCTGGACGGGACCGGCAGCCCGGTAAAGCCGGACAGGTCGCTGCCGTCCTGCCAGCCGTCCCCGGGAGCGGTGCGGATGCCATCACTGAGCCGGAAGTGCCACTCGCCGTTGAGGGAGAGCCTGGGGGCATCCGAGGTCAGGTAGGCGCGCGGTGGCAGGGTGCCGCGGGCAGGCGCCAGCGACGCAAGCTCCTTCACACCGGCAGCGCCCAGCTCGAGGCTGCGCGATGCCTGACCGGCGGTTTCGTCCGGGACGGCTTTGTCCGGAGCGGAGGGGGACTGGACTGACATGGGAATCCTCGCTGCAGGGGATGGAACAACTCCGTGAACGTTCACGATGCAGTATCAAGCCTAGCGGTTTACTTCGCGATTGAGTAGGCCCTACGCCGACTCCCGGTGAACCAGCTCGTGCCGGAGGACCAGTGCCGATTGTTCCGTTCCCGCTGCCACGCTGCCGGACAGCAGGCCTTCAACGAGGCCGACGGCGGCACGCCCCACGGAGCGTAGGTCAAGGGACAGGGTGGTCAGCTCCGGTGAGGTCAGCTCACCCAGGGGTATGCCGTCCATGCCGATCACGGCGCAATCCCGGGGGACGCTGAGGCCGGCTTCCTGCAGTGCCTTGAGCGCCCCTGCTGCCATGAGGTCGTTGAACACCAGCAAGGCGTCCGGAGCGTCCTGGCCAGTAACCAAATCAAGCACTGCGGCCCGTGCTGCGGGCGCGGACGGGCCCGCAGCACGCCGGATGAGGGTGATGCCGAGTTGGTCCGCGACCGCGGCAACTGCGGTCCCCCTGCTGGCCGCAGGGCCGCCCTGGTCCGAATCCAGGAACGCGATCCTGGTGCGGCCGCTGTGCACGAGGTAGTCCAGCGCGAGCCTCGCAGCATGGTGGTAGTCGAAGGAGATCCTGCCGGCGGCCTGGCCGGCCGGGTAGTCAAGGCTGACCAGTGGACGCCTGCCCATGAGGGACTGGGCCTGGGCAGCATGGCTGCCCAGATATCCGATCAGCGCATCAACCTGGGGCGCCAGCCGTTCCACCGCATCGAGGGCTGTTGCCGTGCCGTGGCCGTAGTCGTCAACCACCACGTTCCAGCTCCGCTGGGTCGCTGCTTCCACCACGCTGGAGGCAAAGGCGGGGAAATAGGGGTTGGTCAGGTCGGGAATGGCGAGCCCCACTGACACCCGGGCGCCCTGGACCAAACCTTTAGCGAACCGGCTGGGGCTGTAGCCCAGCTCAGCGGCGATGCCCTGCACCCGCTCCCTGGTGGCTGCACTGATGCCCGCCATGTTGTTCATGGCCCGGGTGACTGTTTGCCGGGACACGCCGGCGGCGGCAGCCACATCAAGGATGGTGGCGCGCTTGGCAGGCTGCTGGTGGGAGGTCCGGGTCATAGACGGCAAGTCTATGACCATATGGAGTCCTGCCTGTGGTGGGGTCGGTGGCGTCCCGTCTGTCCCTCACCGTTACGCTATCGGTTGTGGTTGTTGTTCGGGGTGTTTGGGGACTGTATCTGATAGGTCAACGGGGGTGTTTGTTTGTTTGTTAAATGTGGGAGGCCC
>NZ_LFQH01000110.1:0-318 GCF_001238605.1 Arthrobacter sp. ZBG10
AACAGCCCCTGGCCGGATCCTCCAGCGTGGCACTGGACAGCACCGTCTCCACCGTCCTGTCCAAACCCGCCACCGCCTCAACCGTCAAAATAACCCTCACCGGACCCGGCACCACATCCGTCGCCGGCACCACCGCCTACGACCCCGCCACCAACAAGGCAACCTTCACCCCCACCGCTGCCCTGGCCCCAGCCACCACCTTCACCGCCACCCTCACCGCAACCTCCACCACAGGACAGCAACTCTCGGCAGGCAGCACCTGGACCTTCACCACCGTCCCCGAACCACGCATCGCAGGAACCTGCCCCTGCACCCTCT
>NZ_LFQH01000111.1:0-899 GCF_001238605.1 Arthrobacter sp. ZBG10
TTCTTGTCAAGAGGGCAAGGGTGAGCGGCCCACGGCTGGTTGTCGTGGGCCGCTCGTTTTGTGTTCGTTCGGGGTCCTGTTCCGGGGTGGCTGGCGCGTCTTGATCGACGGCGCTGTCAGACTGATATGCGCGGGTTGGTTACCGCAGGACGAGGTGTTCGGCTGGAGGGGTGCCGCTGGTCTAGCAATGTCGGGCGTCACCGGTTGGTCGCCGGTTGTCCATAGGTGTATCGCGGGTCTCCTCCACGCTGCCGAGCCATCGAGCCCAGGCCGGGAACGGCACACATCTACTCATCCGTCCATGGCTGTTCCTGTTGGATTGCTGCGGCGAGGGACCAGCACCAGCCGGCCAGTTCCCTCGCGACGGCGACGTTGGCGATGACCCGGCGTTTGTGTCGGGCTTCGAACTGGTCCCACTTGCGGTGCAAACGGTGATTGCCTTGGTGGCCGCGGGCCCGGGAAGCTTCGTCGGCCGCGTTCCAGCGGGAACGCATGTCGCGGCTGACGTTGTTGTAGGGCCGACGGTGGTGCCAGGCGGCCTCGACCAGCAGGCGGCGGGCGTGGGTGTTGCCGGTTTTGGTGATCCCGCCCTGGGACCGGGAAGCACCGGAGGAATGCTCGGAAGGGACCAGGCCCAGATACGAGCCGATAGTGCTGCCGCTGAAGCGGGTCCAGTCATCGATCTCCACTGTCAGACCGAAAGCCGTCAGCACCGAGATTCCTCTCAAACACATCAGCGCCCGGACCACCGGGGCGTAGCGGTCAGTGAGGGCCAGGGCGGTGATCTTCGCGTCCAAACGGTTCCTGCGGTCCAGTGTCAGTTCCGCCGCTTCAAGGCTGGACTCGTAGGCGGCCTGCAGCGCAGGGTTATCGAAGTGTTGCCGGTGCAGCCAGGTGTG
>NZ_LFQH01000112.1:0-214 GCF_001238605.1 Arthrobacter sp. ZBG10
ACCAAGGCCGCCCTTGAAGCCGGCACCGCCGTTGTGGTGGTCCACGGCCTCGATCCCGCCACCCTGAGCGCGGCAGGACAGGCTGCCAAGTCCGACCTGGTCCCCACGCTGCCGCTGGCCGCCACTTCCCCCGCACTGTGTGGAACGCTGAAGGCCGGCATGGCAATGCCGTCCGGTGGCGTTGACACCGGCGTGGCCCAGGAAACCGGCGGCA
>NZ_LFQH01000113.1:0-6356 GCF_001238605.1 Arthrobacter sp. ZBG10
CCACAACCGATAGCGTAACGGTGAGGGACAGACGGGACGCCACCGACCCCACCACAGGCAGGACAGGTTGGAGCGGTTGACCCGGGCAGAAACGCAAAATGGGGACAAATTAGGCCGGAATTCCGGTGATTAACCTCAAAAACTGGCGGAAACACGCGGAATTTGCCGTACCGCGGCGCCCAAGCTGGTAAGTTTTCGAACAGTGGCTTGTGCGCATGCCGTGTGCAGGCTCCAGATCAAACCGTCCAGGAGGACATAAATGGCTAAGAACCGTAGTGAACTTGTTGCAGAGGTAGCTGGCAAGGCCGGCACCAGCCAGGCAGCCGTCAACTCCGTCCTCGATGCCCTGTTCGAGGTCTTCGAGACGTCCGTCGCCGCCGGCGAAAAGATCACCATCCCGGGCTGGCTCGCAGTCGAGCGCACCGACCGTGCTGCACGCACCGGCCGCAACCCGCAGACGGGCGAGACCATCCAGATCGCCGCGGGCCACAGCGTTAAGCTGACCGCAGGTTCGAAGCTGAAGGCTGCTGTCTCCAACAAGAACTAGGCTTTCCTGCCCGGCGCACAGCCGGCACCGGCAAGGAGCGGCAACCATCCGGTTGCCGCTCCTTTTGCTTTAAGCCGATTCGCCGCCCGCCCGGGCGTAGCGGACAATGGAATGGTGTCTTCTGCCGCCAAACCACGTTCCGTGCCGCTTCAGTCCCCTCCCGGCAAGGGAGGGCAGGGGCGCGACGGCGGCGCCCCGGGTATTTCGCTGGGCTGGCAGCTGGCGGGGCTCGGCGCCCTGTTCCTGGGCCTGGCCGCCGCACTGATTTTCTCCGGCGCCGCTGCGGCCCGGTCGGTCTCCGACCCCGGTGAGCTGGTCCGCTGGGGCCTGCCCGCCAGCAAGGCCATCCACAACATCGCCCTTGCCACTGTTATCGGCGGCCTGATCTTCGCCGTGGGGATCCTGCCCAAACACCTCGGCGGCCGTAACCGCGGCAGGGCGGCCGCAGCCGACGGCGAGGCCGCCGAGCATCCGGCCTTCACCCGGGCCCTGTCGATTGCTGCGGGCGCCGGTGCCATCTGGACGCTCTCCGCCATCGCCGTCCTGGTGCTGACCTATTCCGATGTGGCGGGACAGCCGGTCTCCGGCGACGCGGAGTTCACCAAGGCCCTGGTTTACTTCATGACCGACATCGAAACGGGCCGGGCCTGGCTGGCCGTCACGATCATCGCCGCCGTGGTCACCACCGCCCTGTTCGGGGTCCGCTCCCTCAGCGGGCTGGCCCTGACCTTGATCCTGGCCCTCGCAGGGCTGGTACCCACCGCCCTGATCGGCCATTCATCCAGTTCCTCGGACCACGAAGGCGCCATCAATTCGCTGGGCCTGCACCTGGTGGGCGTCAGCGCCTGGGTGGGCGGCATCATCATGCTGGTGCTGCTCTCCGGAATCCTCACCGGCGCCAAAGCCGGCGCAACAACGGACCTCACCGAGGCGGTCCTGCGCAGGTTCTCCACGCTGGCCGGTTTTGCCTTCGTCCTGGTCCTCGCGTCGGGCATCATCAACGCCAGCATCAGGATCACCAGCTGGGCAGATCTCTTCGGCTCCGTGTACGGCCAGCTCATCCTTGCGAAGACCACTGCCACGCTGGTGCTGGGCGGCATCGGGTTTATGCACCGGCAATGGGTCATCCCGCAGCTGGGCCGCAAGGGCGCCGCCATGTCCACCCGCCGGGTCCTGTGGCAGCTGGTGCTGGCGGAGCTGCTGATCATGGGCGCAACGTCCGGGATCGCCGTGGCGCTGGGCCGTTCCGCCCCGCCTCAGCCCACCACCTACGCGCCGGACGCTTCCCCGGCCTTTATCCTGACCGGTTACGAGCTGCCCCCGGAACTGACCCCGGAGCGCTGGTTGACCGAGTGGCGGCTGGACTGGCTCTGGATTGCCGTGGCGCTGTTCGGCCTGGTTGCTTACGCGTTGGGCGTCGCCAAGGTCCTGCGGCGCGGCGACAAGTGGAACTGGTTCCGCACCATCAACTGGGTGGTGGGCCTGGCCGTCCTGACGTTCATCACCTCGGGACCGCCTGCGGTGTACGGCCGCATCCTGTTCTCGGCGCACATGGTGGACCACATGGCCCTGACCATGGTGGCGCCTATCTTCCTGGTGCTTGGCGCACCGGTCACCCTTGCCCTGCGGGCACTGCCCGCCCGCGGTGACGGTTCGCGGGGCGCGAGGGAATGGATCCTGGTTTTTGTCCACTCAAAGTTCTCGCAACTCGTGACGCATCCGCTGTTTGCGGCCGCCAACTTCGCCGGCTCGATTGTGCTCTTCTACTACTCGGACCTGTTCGGCCTCGCCATGCGGGAGCACGTGGGCCACGAGCTGATGAACGTGCACTTCCTGCTGACCGGCTACATCTTTGTGCTCACCATGATCGGCTCGGACCCGCTGCCGCGCCGGGCGCCGTACCCCATGCGGCTGCTCCTGCTCCTGGCCACCATGGGCTTCCACGCCTTCTTCGGGGTGTCCATCATGGGCGGCACCAACCTGCTGGCCGCCGACTACTTCGGCAACCTGGGCCGGACCTGGGGCCAGTCGGCCCTGATGGACCAGCAGACAGGCGGCGCCGTGGCGTGGGGCATCGGTGAGGTCCCCACCCTCCTGGTGGCCATCGGCGTCGCGATCATGTGGTCGCGGTCCGACCAGCGCGAGTCCAAACGCGTGGACCGGGCGGCGGACAGGAATAACGACGCCGATATGACCGCTTACAACGATATGTTTGCCAAATTGGCTGAACGCGACGCCAAGCTGGCTGACCGCAATTCAAAGCTGGAAGGACGCTGATGAGCGAAACAGTACGTACCCACCACCGGGTCCGCGCCTCCGAACTGGTGGGCCGCAACTGGTTGAACACCGGCGGCAAGTCCCTGGACCTTGAAGCCCTGCGCGGCAAGATTGTGCTCCTGGACTTCTGGACCTTCTGCTGCATCAACTGCCTCCACGTCCTGGACGAGCTGCGCCCCCTGGAGGAGCAGTACTCCGACGTGCTGGTCACCGTGGGAGTCCACTCACCCAAGTTTGAACACGAGGCCGACCCCGTGGCCCTTGCCGCCGCCGTGGAACGCTACGACATCCACCACCCCGTGCTGGATGACCCTGAGCTGGAGACCTGGAAGGCGTACGCCGCCCGCGCCTGGCCCACCCTGGTGGTCATCGACCCCGAGGGCTACATCGTGGCGCACCTGTCCGGTGAAGGCCACGCGGACGGCCTCGCGGTGCTGATCCCCGAGCTGATCGCCGAACATGAGGCCAAGGGCACCCTGCACCGAGGCTCCGGCCCCTACGTGGCACCGGTTGCCACCTCCGGCACGCTCCGCTTCCCGGGCAAGGCGCTTTTCCTGCCGCCGGGCCGCGGCTCCGCGGGCTCCAGTGCAGTGTCCGACGACGGTGCTGCCGCTGCCAAGGGTTCCTGGCTGGTCACCGACACGGGGCACCACCGCCTGGTGGAACTGGGTACCGATTTCCAGACGGTCCTGGCCGCCTACGGCACCGGCACCAAGGGCCACGTTGACGGCCAGGCCGCCGGTGACGCGGCCACGGCGCAGTTCAACGAGCCCCAGGGCCTGGTGCTCCTGCCGGACGATGTGGCAGCCTCAGTTGGCTACGACGTGGTCATCGCCGACTCCGTCAACCACAGGCTGCGTGGGCTCTCGCTGCGCGACGGGCAGGCCACCACACTGGTGGGCAACGGCATCCAGCGGCTGCTGGAGACCGGCCCCGCCCGGGTGGACGAGGACGCCGCCGGCTTCACCGGCCAGCTCAGTGCGCACCCGCTGGACGTCTCGCTGAGCTCACCGTGGGACGTGGTGTGGTCCGGCAAGCTCAACGCCGTGGTGGTTGCCATGGCCGGCACCCACCAGATCTTCGGCTTCGACCCCCGCACCGGCGCGGTCTCCATCGTGGCCGGCAACGGACTGGAGGGCCTGTTGGACGGTGCCGCCCACGAGGCCTGGTTTGCCCAGTCCTCCGGCCTGGCCGAAGACGCTGACGGGAACATCTGGGTAGCCGACTCCGAGACCTCGGCGCTCCGCAGGCTGGTCATTGACGACGCCGGCACCGTCACCGTGGAAACGGCTGTGGGCCAGGGCTTGTTCGACTTCGGATTCCGCGACGGCCCCGCCGCCGGGGCCCGGCTGCAGCATCCGCTGGGCGTCACCGTCCTCCCCGACGGATCCGTGGCCATCGCCGACACCTACAACGGCGCCGTACGCCGGTTCGATCCCGTGGCCGGGACTGTGTCCACCCTGGCCCGTGGCCTGGCCGAGCCGTCCGACGTGATCGTTGACCACACCCAGGCCGCAGGCTCCGAGCCGCTGCTGGTGGTGGTGGAAGCCAACCGGCACCAGCTGGTGTACGTGCCCATCCCCAAAGAAGCCCAGCAGGTGGACGAGGGCGCGTCCCGGACGCAGCGGCCCAAGAGTCCGGTGGCGCCGGGCCTCCTGGAGCTCACGGTCCGTTTCACGGCCCCGACGGGCCAGAAACTCGACGACCGGTGGGGAGACCCCACCCAGCTGAAGATCTCCGCCACCCCGCCGGAGCTGCTGCTGTCCGGCGGCGGCACCTCGGTGGGCCTGCGCCGCACCCTGGAGCTCTCGGCCGACGTCCCCGAAGGTGTCCTGCACATCACCGCCCGGGCCGCTGCCTGCGACGGTCCGGAGACCGAGGACGGCGAGATCCCCGACCACGCCGCCTGCCACCTGTACCAGCAGGACTGGGGCATTCCCGTGCTGCTGCAGGCGGACGGCGATACCGGGCTGGTACTGGACCTCCGCGGCATGGACTGACACGCCGCCGTCGTCCGCTTCCGTAAAAGCAGCCGCCCCTGACGGATCGTTGGGGGCGGCGGGCTAGAAGCTCAGCTGCGGGGTGACGCGCACAGCATCCGGGGTGACGTCCAGGCGGGTGGTGAAACTGAAGTCCACTTCTTCCTTGAGCGGGTACCAGATGCCGGTGAACGCGTTTTGCTGCAGGGCTTCCACGGTGGCCTTCCCGTCCAGGGGCGCCACCACCCACCGGCCGTCGAACGGCTCGATGGACACGCCGGGATACTTGGTGACGTTCCACTCGATGGTGCCGTCCTGGACCCGGTTGTTGCTGGCGTAATAGAACGGGCAGTCGGGCTGGAGTTTCTGCTCCTTGACCGCTTCGCCGGCGCAGCCGTCCAGGAATTCCTTGACCTTTGCCGCAACGTCCTGCTTCAGCCTGTCGGTGGCCTGCGTCAGCAGGTTCAGGGGCGCCACGGGGGCGTCCCGGGCCGTGACCGTCGCCCGGGTGGCAGGCGCGGCGAAGTACTGCCCGTTCAGGGAAGCCTCATATTCGCCGGGGTAAAACACCGCGAACGAGTTCCTGCCGTTGGGCATGTTGACGGCGGCGCCGTTGACGATCGCCTCGCTGCCGTTGACCACCGTGATGTCCACCGTGGGCAGCCGGGACGGGACAAACGCCCAGGTGTTAAAGAAAAGCCACTCCGTGCCGGTCTTTTCCAGCACAAACTCGCTGCGGAGCCGGCTGCCGTCAATGGTGTACTCCAGGGGAACCATCACGCGGTTGCCCGGCTGGTCCTCCGGATCGCCGATGTCCACGTTGGACAGCCGCGACGTTGCCGTCTGCAGCGCCGTCCCGTCCAGCATCGCGGCGTTGGACGGCGGAACCGTGGCACGCAGCAGGCCCAGGGCCCGGCCACCATCGCCGCTCTGCAGCGCGTCCAGGTACTCGCGCACCGGTTGCTGCGCACTGGCCACCGTATTGTTCACCACGTTGACCGCCACGATGGCGCCGGCGACGGCAAGCATCAGGCCCAGCAGCCATCCGGCCGCTATCCTCACCAACGCTTGACTCATCTGCACGGTCCTTACACTAACGTGCGTGCCAATCCCGCTAAAGTCGGCGTGCGCGTGGCGCGTGGCGTTACGTCGCCGGAAAGACGCGTCCGACGGCGGCCCGCAGGCCCGGGGGACGGCCGGCAGGGTGCCGTTCCGCCAGGCGCGGGGAGTCCGCGGCAGCGGCTCAGCGGTGCTGGCTCAGCGGCGGCGCCGGGAGGACGTGCCGAACACGCCGCGCAGGAGTTCCCGGCCCAGCTGGGTGCCCACGGACCTGGCCATGCTTTTAATGCCGCCGCCCAGGGCCCCGCCCAGCAGCCCGCCGAGATCGCCCATCATCCCGCCGCCGGCGTTCTGTTGCGGGGCCTGGCGTGGCGCCTGCGCCCGGGGCTGTTCGGCGGGCGCCGGTGATGTGGGGGCGGGCCTGCTGCTGGGCCGGCCCAGGATTTCTTCCTCGATCCGGCGGGCCTCGGCGTCGAGATCGGCAGGCCCGCCGG
>NZ_LFQH01000114.1:0-271 GCF_001238605.1 Arthrobacter sp. ZBG10
CCGGACATTCCCTGATCGCCGGCCGGCCTGTCGTCGGCGGCGGCAAAACCGCTTTCGGTTTCAACCCCGCCACGAATGAGCAGCTCGAGCCCGCGTATTCGCTGATCACCGAGGAACAGCTGACGACGGCGACCTCCGCCGCCGCTGACGCCTACCCCTCCTTCAGCACCCTGGACCCCGAAACCCACGCCGCCTTCCTCGAAGCGATCGCAGAGAACATCGAAGCCATCGGCGAAGACCTCATCACCCGCGCCACCCAGGAAACCGGACT
>NZ_LFQH01000115.1:0-266 GCF_001238605.1 Arthrobacter sp. ZBG10
GCGAGGGCGGAGGCGGTGTCACCACCTGCGGTGGAGAAGGCCAGGGGGAAGTTGCTGGCGCCGAACACGGCGACGGGGCCCAGGGGGATCTGGCGTTGGCGGATGTCGGCCCGGGGTGTGGGGGTGCGGTCCGGGAGGGCGGGGTCGATGCGGATGCCGCGGTGGTCGCCCTGCCGGACCACTGCGGCGAAGAGCCGGAGCTGGGCGGTGGTGCGGGCGCGTTCGCCGGTGAGCCGGGCGGTGGGGAGTCCGGTTTCCTGGGTGGC
>NZ_LFQH01000116.1:0-266 GCF_001238605.1 Arthrobacter sp. ZBG10
GCGAGGGCGGAGGCGGTGTCGCCGCCTGCGGTGGAGAAAGCCAGGGGGAAGTTGCTGGCACCGAAGACGGCGACGGGGCCCAGCGGGATTTGGCGTTGGCGGATGTCGGCCCGGGGTGCGGGGGTGCGGTCCGGGAGGGCGGGGTCGATGCGGACGCCGCGGAAGTCGCCCTGCCGGACCACTGCGGCGAAGAGCCGGAGCTGGGCGGTGGTGCGGGCGCGTTCGCCGGTGAGCCGGGCGGTGGGCAGTCCGGTTTCCTGGGTGGC
>NZ_LFQH01000117.1:0-5296 GCF_001238605.1 Arthrobacter sp. ZBG10
CAACGTCCTGGCCGAGTACAGCTAGGGCTGCAGCCCTTCAGCCTGCCCGTCCTGCGTGTTTCCGGCAGTTGCCTCGCTTGACCCTGCGGGCCGGGTGACCAACCAGGCGATCCACACGCCCAGGATGTAGAGTGGCGCACCCATAATGAGGCGGGTAGTGGCCAGGGCGGCAAGGCCGTCCGGGCCCATCAGGTACAGCGGGACCTGGACCAGGAGCCGGAGGGCCAGGACAGCCACGATGATCCAGGTCCCCAGCCGGTAGGCCTTGAGCCGGGCCGGGTCTTTGCGCCAGTCCAGTCCTTCATTACGGATAAACCCGAAAAGAAGTCCGGCCACGGGCCATTTGATGATGATGGAGAGGACCATCGCCAGGACGTACGCGGCGTTGGTGATGAGCCCGGGCAGGTAGAAGTCTTCGGCTTTGCCGGTGCTGTTGGCGAGCCAGGCGGAGATGCCTACGCCCACCACACCGGCCAGGGCCTGGGTGAGCGGCTTGCGCTGGACCAGGCGAACCAAGGTGAACACCGCTGCCGTGCCCAGTGCTGCCACGAGCGACGGGGTGAGGTCCCGGGTGATGGTGAACGCGATCAGGAACACAAGTCCCGGCGCGATGCTTTCGGCGATGCCCTGGATGCCGCCAGCGCTGCGCAGCACGTCCACCTGGCCAGTGTGGGTCCGGTGCAGACCTGCCTTGGCCGCGTATTCGGCGGCAAGTGCGGAGGTTGGCGTTGTGGTGTCCCGTGCGTTTGAGGCCGGGCCGTTGTCCCGGCCCGACGCTTCGGCTTCGGCGATGCCGGACTCGCTGGCGGCGCCGGGTTCGCCCAAGGCGCCGGGGCCTTCCGGGGTGGAGGACGGTTCGTGCTGGGGCGCGGTCATTCGTTCTCCTGGTGGGAAAGTATCTCGTAACGAGGATTGAAGATCGTTGGCAGGCCTTCGCTCCGGGAGAGCATTCCTTCGAGGCGAAGTTCAGTGCCTGCTTCGATGCCTGGGACACGCCGCCGGCCCAGCCAGACCACGCGGAGCCGGGCCCGGCGGCCGGCTGTGGCGGTACTGCCGGGGCGGGGCGGTTCGGCGTCCGACATGATGGCGGTGAACGCCGCGGTCCGGTCGGCCGGGAAATAAGTGACGGACTCTATCCGGCCCCGGCAGAGGACCCGGCCCTTCGCCGGTAGTTGGCTGAGCGGGACGGGAACGCCGGCGGCCGGGACTCCGCCCTGCTCCGGATCAGCCAATCTGAGTGGTTTCGGGACCGCGTTCGGGCTCTTCGAGGACAGGTCCACCGGCGGGTGTGGGGCTGGCGGCAGCATCCTTGGGCAGGCGCAACTGCAGCAGGTCGCGGGGAGGCATGGGAACGTCGCCGCGGATCACTACCACTTGGCGGAACAATGACTCGAGGGCTTCGGCAGCCGGACGTTCCAACGCTGCCGGGCCGCCCAGCACGCCACGCAGAAACCAGCGGGGACCGTCGACGCCGATGAAGCGCGCCACCCGGTAGCCCTGGCTGCCATCGGGGAGTCCGGCGGGGAGCTTGGCAACCAATTCGGTGCCGAATGATCCTTCAACTTCCTCAACCTGGCCGCCCTGCGAACCGACCGACTGGCCGATCTGGCCGCGGATCTCGTCCCAGAGTTCCTCGGTCTTGGGTGCAGCGAACGCCTGCAACTGAAGGCTTGAACCGTTGAGGTCAAGGGTCACGGCCACAACGCGCTGGGTGGCTTCCTCCACCTCGAGCCGCAACTGGAGGCCCTCGCTCGGGGCGACCAGGAGAGCGCCGAGGTCGATGTAACCGTCCTGGCTGCTGATCTCCGATTCGTCGAACGGTCCTGTGGCGCTCCGCTCCGTACTCTCCGCCTTGGCTTCCGCAGCTTCTGCGGTGTCCAGCGAATCGTCCGGTTCGGCTGCCTTTTCCTTATTGGCTTTCCTGCCGAGCCCAAAGACCATGGGGTTCTCCTTTGTAGTAGCTGTTCCGGTCCGGCCCGAGGGGGTCCCGCCGTCGTTCTGTGCTGCTCCAGCAGCAGCGCGGTGCAGGAGCCGGAAACTAGGCGCTGGGGAGGCCGAAGCCTCCTGTGGATCCGAACCCGCCGGTGCCCCGGGCGGATCCGGTCAATTCGTTGACCGGGACGAACTGCGCGTATTCAACGCGCTGAATGACCATCTGGGCAATTCTATCGCCGCGTTTGAGTTCGATCGCGTTACTGGTGTCGGTATTGAGGAGGGTCACGGAAATTTCGCCGCGGTACCCGGCGTCCACTGTCCCCGGGGCGTTGACGATTGTCAGGCCGTGCTTGGTGGCCAGCCCGGAACGGGGGTGGATCAGGGCGACGAAACCGGCCGGGAGGGCAATGGCCACACCGGTTGGCACAAGCCTTCGCTCACCCGGCTGCAGGGTTACGTCCTCGCGGGCCCGAAGGTCTGCTCCGGCATCGCCCGGGTGTGCGTACGACGGCGGTTCAAGTCCGGAATCAAGCATTTTCAGCTGCACCTGGAGAGTGGGAGCCGTTGCGGCTGCGTCCGTCTCTGCGGTGGCTTGTTCGGGCAGTGCATCAGTTGTGGCGGGTTGATCAGTCACAGTCACACACTCTAACCCCCGTCGCCAGCACCGGCCTAGGCGGCGGGGACGCCTGCCGACACGGATCTGCTGAGTCTTGGCCCGCCGTCGGACGCCTTGCTTCCTGTTGCCGGTCTGCCAAGGTGAAATAGGCAGGCAAAGGTGGAAAGCTGGGCACATGCCCGAATCAAGCACGCCCACTCCTGTTCCCAGTACTCCGACTCCCGGGACTTCCATCATCTACCGGGAGAAGCTCTGGCCGAACGTGTGGATCTGGATCATCTCGGCGGGCATTGCCGGCGCGGGAATCCTGGTGTTTGCACCCATCAGCGCTGGTGCCGGCTACACGGCGGCGGCAGTGCTGTTTGTGATCATCGCGGCACTGCTTATCTTGTCCACCCCCACCATTGTGGTGACTGGGGATTCGGTGACGGTGGGACGTGCCACCATCGAACGCCGCTTCGTTGGTTCCGTGGAGGCCTTCCGGGCCCGCGAGGCGACGGCGGAGCGCGGCACCCGGCTCAACGGCCTGACGTACCTGTGCATCCGCGGCTGGATTGATCCCGTGGTGAAGATCGAGATCACCGATCCCGCCGACCGGACACCGTTTTGGCTGACCTCCAGCCGCCGGCCGGACGAACTGGTTGCGGCACTGACCCGGAACTGAAGTTCCCACGCCGCCTGAATTACTGCAGAAAACGCCGGAAATTTGCGGCGCGCCCTGCCACTTGAACCGATTCCGCCCTGCCGGATGGCAGAGTTTCGTTTGATAGTAATGCCAGGGTGGAGGATTTGTATGCAGGATCTACGGCTTGTAGGCGTACACGACGACGGGACTCACCTCCTGTTGAGCGGGGCCGGCGGCGAGATGTTCCAGCTGCCGATCGATGAAGCGCTGAGGACAGCAAGCAGGGCCACGGCAAAGCCGAAGGCTGACGTGCCGGCCATTCCCATGTCCCCGCGGGACATCCAGGCGCGGATCCGCGCCGGTGCCACGGCGGCGGACGTGGCGGAGCTTTCAGGGCTGCCGTTGGCCAAGGTTGAGCGCTACGAGGGCCCGGTCCTCGCGGAACGTGACTACGTTGCCCAGCAGGCCCGCAAGGTGGAAGTTGCCACCCCCTCCCCCGGCCACGACATTTACCGCTCTGCTTTTGGGGACAACCCGGCAACGCTCGCCGACATGGTGGCCCACCGGCTCTCAGCCCACGGCATTAGTGGCTCCACCGTTGAATGGGACTCCTGGCGCCGCCAGGACGGCCTGTGGACGGTTTCGGCCGCGTTCGAAACCGAAAACGGCGCCACCGCCGGGATCGGTGAGGAACCGCCCGCCCTGTGGACGTTCAACCCGGGCCGCAAAACCCTGCTGAACGCCAACCGGTGGGCCCAGCAACTCAGTGAGCTTGAGCCCTTGGACGGGCCCGTTCCGGCACGTCGCCTTTCCGCCGTCTCGGACCGGCCCTTTGATTTCGAAACCGATGCAGACGCCGCAGCCGCCGGCGCTGCCTCTGTCGCTGCCGGCACCGATCCTGACGGAATCCTCGATATGCTCCGCTCCCGTCGCGGGCAGCGGCTGGGTGTGGACGAGCAGTCCGATGACGCCCTGGCCCTGCTCCTCACACACGGAGTCCCGGCCGCCCACCCGCGGCCTTCAGAGGTCATCCCGGAGCCGGAACCAGCCGAAGACGAATCCACGGATGACGCAGTCGAAACGCCGGCCGCTCAGGATGGCCAGCCCGGCCAGGGCGATTCGTTCGTCAAGCGCCGGGAACCCCGGCCGTCCATGCTGTCACGGCTCAGCCTCATCCCGCCGCACCGGGACTCCCAAGACGACGACGCTCTCCGGCTCCATGATGGGGTGAGCACGGCGACACGTGAAGTCACCATTGTTGCTTCGCCGCAGAAATCCGGCAACGAGCAGGCGCCCGCAGTTGGATCGTCAGGCACGGCAGGACTCAACGAACTCCTGGGTGGCAACCCGCGTCGGTCTGCACCCCGGAACGAGGACGCTTCCGGCTCTGGCCAGGGACCGGACTCCGAGACTCCAGAACGGCAGCCAGCGCGGCCCAAGCGTTCCAGCGTCCCTTCGTGGGATGAAATCGTCTTCGGTACGCGGGGCGACTAGCTTCACCTGACGCCACGGGCAACTGCCCGTGGCGTTGTTGGTTCGGGCATGCGAAGCGTTGGCGCGCAGCGGTTCTCGGCTGCTGGCTACTGATTACTGACCCGGGATATGGCGAAACTGGCCAGCGGTCATCACCTTGCGGTCAGACTTCACCTGACGGGCGACGCTGAGGCCAGCAGATACGTCACCCATTCCTTGGGCGGATCGCCAACGGATGGTTCAGGACATGCCGGGAGTTGGTCCCAACGCGGATCGTCCGGGCGGAGTTCTTGGACGGTGACAAAGTCCTCATCGTCGGGTTCCCTCCCCAGCGACTCATAGCCTGGCGGATTTGGATACGGCGGCAAGGTCAAGTGCACGTCGTCTGTGGATTCATCGAAGGCATCCGCCGGTACATTTCCAAGTTCGGGATTCTCGTCGCGGCAGTTCAGGCTGCCCAACCAAGCTTCGTAAGCATTTAGTTCCGCGTGCACCAACTGCACCTGACGTCCGGGCTCATCAGCACCCAACGGGTCTTCACGAATGAGTTCCTGGTCCTGGAGATCCCAATCATCGGCGCCCCGTTCACTTGACTCCTGGTCGTCACGCTTCGCGCCCATGGGTGGTGTGGGGTGTTGTTGGGTCCA
>NZ_LFQH01000118.1:0-422 GCF_001238605.1 Arthrobacter sp. ZBG10
ACCCACCAGATGAAAAAGCTGACCGTCGCGGACCTCAAGGACTTCCGGGACTACCTCCGCATCCCCATTACGGATGAGCAGCTGGACGCCGACCCCTACGCCCCGCCGTACTACCACCCGGGCGCCGACGCCCCGGAAATCAAGTACCTGCACGAACGCCGCGCAGCACTGGGCGGCTCGGTTCCGGAGCGCAGGAACGCGGCTGCCGCCGTGGACCTGCCGGCTGCCGCCACGTTTGATGTGGCCAAGCGTGGTTCGGGCAAGCAGCAGGCAGCGACCACCATGGCGTTTGTCCGGCTGCTCAAGGACCTGATCCGCGACAAGGCCTTCGGACACCGGATTGTGCCCATCGTGCCGGACGAATCCCGCACGTTCGGTATGGATGCGTTCTTCCCCACGGCGAAGATCTACAACCCCAAGGG
>NZ_LFQH01000119.1:0-440 GCF_001238605.1 Arthrobacter sp. ZBG10
AAGATCTACAACCCCAAGGGCCAGAACTACCTTTCCGTGGACCGCGACCTGGTCCTGGCCTACAAGGAATCCGCCCAGGGCCAGCTCATCCACCCTGGCATCAACGAAGCCGGCGCCGTGGCAGCCTTCACCGCCGCCGGCACCGCCTACGCCACCCACGGCGTCCCGCTGATCCCGGTCTACGTGTTCTACTCCATGTTCGGCTTCCAACGCACCGGCGACGCCTTCTGGGCCGCCGCGGACCAAATGACCCGCGGCTTCATCATCGGCGCCACCGCAGGCCGGACCACCCTCACCGGCGAAGGCCTCCAGCACGCCGACGGGCACTCCCCCATCCTCGCCGCCACCAACCCGGCCGTGGTCACTTACGACCCCGCCTACGGCTACGAAATGGGCCACATCATCCGCGACGGCATCGAACGGATGTACGGACCGGACTC
>NZ_LFQH01000012.1:0-102069 GCF_001238605.1 Arthrobacter sp. ZBG10
TGCCGGTGCAGCCAGGTGTGGTGGGCGTCGGTCCAGGCATTGCCCCCGGAGTAAACCAAACCGTGGCGCAGGAGAAGCTTCGAGATCCGATGCCTGGCCCGCATCAGGTCTGCCCGGACGTCCTCACGAGCACGGACGAGATCCCTGGCTGCTTCATCGGCGTTCCCAGGAACCCGCACGGGCGTGATCTGTCCAAGTAGCGCCAGCCGGGCAAGATGCTCAGCATCCCGGGCATCTGTTTTCACCCGGTCCCCGGAAGGCCTTTGCAGCTTAGACGGCGCTGCAACCAAACACTCGATCCCTGCAGCGGCCAGCCGCCGAGCCAACCCGAAACCGGTCGGGCCTGCCTCATAAACAACAAGGACAGGACCACGCAAACCCGAAACCCACTCCAAAACCCCGGCCTCGCTGCCGGCCAGGCTCTGACGGAGGATTTCACCGGTTTCCTGGTCTATCGCGCAGCCCTTCACACTGCGGGCATGGACATCCAAACCCACGTAAGTACGCTTATTCATGGCTGGAACCTCCAGACGTTCAAATGTGGCTCTGCCAGTTCACACCCCGCACCTGCGTGCGGAAAGAGCCGACCGGCAACCCACGAACCTCTTTGAACCCGAGGTTCCGGCCCCTACCTCAGGGCCGGCCCGCCACACTTCATATCGTCTAGCAGGCAAACAGCAGGCATCCCAACCCCACCGCAATAACCCGCTGGGCTACCCGTCGAACCCGTCCTCCGGCGCATGCTGACCCGTGGCGCCGGTCCGATCAGCGCCGGTCCGATCAGTGCCGGTCCGGTCAGCTCCGTCCGGATCAGCATCGGCTGGCTCCGTGCCGGCCGACTCTGCGGACAGCAAGGCCCGCAGTTCGTCTTCGGCGGCGATGGTGGTGACAAAAAAGAGCTCGTCCCCGCCATCGATCACATCGTCGCGGCTGGGCGTGATGGGGGCGTGGTCCCGCAGGATCGCCACCAGGGTGGAATCCTCCGGCCATTCAATGGTGCCCACCGTCCGGCCGATCACGTGCGAGTCGTGCGGCACGGTGAACTCAACAATCGAGGACACCCCCGTCTGGAGCGTCAGCAGCCTCACCAGGTCGCCAATTTCCACGGCTTCCTCGACCAGCGCCGTCATCAACTGCGGGGTGTTGACGGCCACGTCCACACCCCAGGAATCGTTGAACATCCAGTCGTTTTTGGGGTTGTTCACCCGGCCCACCGTGCGGCCCACGCCGAACTCGGTCTTGGCCAGCAGGGAGACCACCAGGTTGACCTTGTCGTCACCGGTGGCGGACACCACCACGTCGGCGTCCTCCATTTTGGCGTTCTGCAGTGTGCTCAGCTCACAGGCGTCGCCCACCAGCCACCGCGCTCCCCGCAGGCCGCTGCGGCCAATCACTTCGGGCTTCAGGTCGATCAGCAGGATCTCATGCTTGTGGGACAAAAGCTCCCGGGCGATCGAGGATCCGACGCTGCCAGCGCCGACGATGACCACTTTCACTGCAACTCCTTGGCGGGGGCTTTGGCCAGGATCTGGGCGACCTGGGCGCTGCGGTCAACCTGCAGCATGGCGTGCACGGTATCGCCGTCCTGGTAGGCGGTCCCGGCGTCGGGCAGCAGGCCTTCCCCGAAGCGGGTCAGGTACGCAACCCGGACGGACGCAGCCTGTTCAATGCTGCTGATCCGGTGCCCGATCCACCCGGCGTCGAGGTCCACCTCCGCGAGCACCAGGCGCCCTGAGGGCTCACGGTAGTCACCGGCCAGGTGCTGTTCGGGGAGGATGCGGCGCAGGACCTGGTCCGCGCTCCAGCGGACCGCAGCTACGGTGGGGATGCCCAGCCGCTGGTAGATTTCCGCGCGGCCGGGATCGTAGATCCGGGCCACAACATGCGGCACATGGAACGTCTCCCGGGCCACCCGCGTGGCCAGGATGTTCGAATTATCGCCGCTGGAGACAGCAGCGAAGGCGTAGGCGTCGTCAACACCGGCCTGCTTCATGGTGTCCCGGTCGAATCCGACGCCGGTCACCTTGCGGCCCGTAAATCCCGGGCGGAGCCGGCGGAAGGCCCTGTCGTCCTGGTCGATGATGGCGACGGAATGGCCGGCGTCCTCCAGCGTGTGCGCCAGCGTCGCCCCCACCCTGCCACATCCCATGATCACGAAATGCGCCACCGATTCTCCTCTGTATTCAAGCCCGGGCCGTGCAGCTAGAACTCTACCGGCATGCCGCCGTTAATCGCCTTCCCCGGGCCGCCATGACACAGCTCTTGATTCAGACTAGCTTTGTGGAGTGCTGACAATATTGAACGCCGTCAAACGCGTGCTGGTGGGCCGGCCCTTCAGGAACGACCGCCTGGCCCACACCTTGCTTCCCAAAAGGATTGCACTGCCGGTCTTCGCCTCCGACGCCCTCTCCTCCGTGGCTTATGCGCCGGATGAAATCCTGCTCACCCTGGCCTTGGCCGGGGTCAGCGCGGTGGCCTTCTCTCCGTGGGTGGGCCTGGCCGTGATGGTGGTGCTGCTGACGGTGGTGGCTTCCTACCGGCAGAACGTGCACGCCTACCCCTCGGGCGGCGGCGACTACGAGATCGCCAACGAGAACCTGGGCAAATACGCCGGGCTCACCGTCGCGTCCGCACTCCTGGTGGACTATGTCCTGACTGTGGCCGTGTCCATGTCCTCGGCCGCCGCATACCTGACCACGGCCGTGCCCGCCCTGCACGGGCAACAAGCCCTCATCGCCACCATCGGCGTCGTAATCCTTGCGTTGGTGAACCTCCGCGGCGTCAAGGAGGCGGGCAGCGTCTTTGCCGTGCCCACCTACATCTTTATGGCCTCGATCCTGGGCATGACCGGCGTCGGCGTCTACCAGGCGGCCACCGGCCAGCTCGGCGAGGCGCCGTCCGCGGCGTTCACGATCGTGCCCGCCCCCGGCTTCGATGAAGGCCTGGTGGGCCTCGCCGGCGCCTTCCTGCTCCTGCGGGCCTTCTCCTCGGGTGCCGCCGCCCTGACCGGCGTGGAGGCCATCAGCAACGGCGTGCCCAACTTCAAAAAGCCCAAAAGCAAAAACGCGGCCACCACGCTTCTCTTGCTGGGCGTGATCGGCGCGTCCATGCTGGCCGGCATCATGTACCTGGCCCAGGCCACCAAGGTCCACATCGTGCTGGACCCGGCCACGGAATTCCTGCTCAACGGCCTGCCACTGCCGGACAATTACATCCAGAACCCCGCCATCAGCCAGATCGCCCAGACCATCTTCGGCCCCGGCTCGATCCCGTTCTACATCGTGGTGGCCGCCACCGGCATTATCCTGGTCTTCGCCTCCAACACCGCGTTCAACGGCTTCCCGGTGCTGGGTTCCATCCTGGCCCAGGACGGCTACCTGCCCCGCCAGTTGCGGACCCGCGGCGACCGGCTTGCCTTCAGCAACGGCGTCCTGGCCCTCGCCGCGGGCGCCCTGGTGCTGATCATCGCCTTCAATGCCGACGTCACCAAGCTGATCCAGCTCTACATCGTGGGGGTGTTCATTTCCTTCACGGCCAGCCAGCTGGGCATGATCCGGCACTGGGGCCGGGAACTGAAACTGGCCAAGGACAAAGCCGTCCGGCGCAGGATGGCGAAGTCCCGCACCATCAACAGCATCGGTTTCGGCATGACGGCGCTGGTGCTGGTCATTGTCCTGATCACCAAGTTCGAGCAGGGCGCCTGGATTGCCCTGCTGGCCATGTTTGTCCTGTTCCTGATCATGTGGAGCATCCGCGCCCACTACGACAACGTGGCCAAGGAACTGGCCGTGGACGAAGACTCCTCGCCCCGCGCCCTGCCCACCCGCGTGCACGCCGTCCTGCTGGTCTCCCACGTCCGCAAACCCGTCCTGCGCGCACTGGCCTACGCCCGCGCCTCGCGGCCCTCGCGGCTCGATGCGATTACGGTGGACATTGAACCCGGCGAAACGGCACACACCGTGGCGGACTGGGAAAAGCTCGAAATCCCTGTTCCCCTCACGGTCCTCGCCAGCCCCTACCGCGAAACCGTCACCCCGATCATGGACTATGTCAAGCAGATGCGCCTGGATTCCCCGCGTGACCTGATTGTGGTCTATATCCCCGAATACGTGGTGGGAAAGTGGTGGGAGCAGCTGGTGCACAACCAGACAGCGCTGCGCATCAAGACCCGCCTTCACTTCGAGCCCGGGGTCATGGTGGCCAGCGTGCCGTGGCAGCTCAAATCATCCGAAGAAGCAAAGAACCTCCAGGACGTGTAATGACCGGCAAGACCTCCACCCATCCCGCCCCCGCTGACTCCGGCGCGCACGCCGGAGAGGAGTTCATCCTCGAGGTGGGCCCCGTGGCGCACGGCGGCCACTGTGTCGCGCGGCACCAGGGCCGGGTCATTTTTGTCCGGCACGGCATCCCCGGCGAGAAAGTCCGGGTCCGGCTGACGGACGCGGGGGAGAAGGCCAAGTTCTGGCGGGCCGACGTTGTGGAGGTGCTGGAGGCGTCCCCGGACCGGGTGGAGCATTTCTGGCGCGCAGCCGACTCCGGCCGGGCCTGGGGGGCCGGCCACCCGCCCGTGGGCGGCGCCGAGTTCGGACACATTACCCTGGCCCGGCAGCGCCGGCTTAAGGCCGAGGTGCTCAACGAACAGCTCCAGCGGCTCGCCGGCATCGACGGGCCCGTGGCTGGCTGGTCCGGTGACGCCGTGGAAGCGGCAGGTGAAGCGGCCGACGGCGGGACAGGCCTTGGGTGGCGCACGCGGGCCAGCTTCTCGGTCACCACCGGCGGCAAGCTGGGCATGCACGCGCACCGCTCCACGCATATCGTCCCCGTCCGCGGGATGCCCCTGGCCACGGACGCCGTCAACGCCTTGAACCTTTGGGACATCGACCTGCAGGGCATCGAACGCGTCGAAGTCGCGGCACCCGCCAACGGCTCCCGCCCGCTGGTGCTCCTGGCGCCGGGTGCTGGAACCACACCCAAACGGCTGAGCCGGATCGCCGCCCAGCTTCCCGATGACGTGTCCGTCGCCGCGCTTGATCCGGAGACCGAAGAAGTCCAGCAGCTGCGGGGCCGCACCTGGGTCCAGGAAACCGCCGTCGGCCACGAGTACCGGGTCACCGGTGCAGGCTTCTGGCAGATCCACCGCGACGCGCCCGGAGCGCTTGTGGGCGCTGTCACAGAATTCCTGCACGGCGGGGGCTTCCTGGCGCCTGGCTCAGTGGTGGCTGACCTGTACGCCGGGGCCGGGCTGTTCACCGCAGTCCTGGCGGACGCGGTGGGTGAGACAGGCTCGGTCCTGTCCGTCGAAGGCGCCACCGGCTCCAGCCGCGACGCCCGCAAAAACCTGCACGCAGCACCGCAGGTGGAGATCGAACAGGGGCGTGTGGAACGCGTCCTGCGCCAGAAGCCGCGGAATTTCGACGCCCTGGTCCTTGACCCGCCCCGCGCCGGCGCCGGCAAGGACGTGGTGCGCCAACTCGTTGCCGCGGCACCCCGGGCCATTGCCTACGTATCCTGCGATCCGGCGTCGTTCGCCCGTGACGTGGGTTACTTCCAGCAGGAGGGCTGGGAGCTTGCCGGGCTGCGCGGGTTCGATCTTTATCCGCACACCCACCACCTGGAGACGGTGGCACTGCTGACTCCGCGCGGCTGATACCACTACTATGGGGCTAAGTAGTCCCACGTCGCGCTCCGTTTCCACGGCCGGCCGTGTGCAATTTTCGAGCCCGGACTAATTAGGGCTTCCTAACTAGCAAGCGGTCAACCGCGCGACAAAGATGAAACTGTTGCGAGAGGAGTCCTGCGATGAGCACTGTGGACAGCTTCGGTTCAAAAGGCAAACTTAATGTAGCCGGAACCGAATACGAAATTTTCCGGTTGAACTCCGTTGAAGGTGCAGAAAACCTTCCGTTCAGCCTCAAGGTATTGCTTGAAAACCTGTTGAGGACCGAGGACGGCGCGAACATCACTGCCGATCACGTCCGCGCCCTGGCAGGCTGGGATCCAAATGCCCAGCCCGATACAGAAATCCAGTTCACGCCGGCACGCGTGATCATGCAGGACTTCACCGGCGTCCCCTGTGTGGTGGACCTGGCGACAATGCGTGAAGCGGTCAAGGAACTGGGCGGAGACCCCAAGCGGGTGAACCCCTTGGCTCCTGCCGAGATGGTCATTGACCACTCGGTCCAGATCGATGCATTCGGTAACTCCGGCGCGCTGGAGCGCAACATGGAGATCGAATACCAGCGCAACGGGGAGCGTTACCAGTTCCTGCGCTGGGGCCAGACGGCCTTTGATGACTTCAAGGTCGTTCCGCCGGGAACCGGCATTGTGCACCAGGTCAACATCGAATACTTGGCCCGCACCGTCATGACCCGCGAGGTGGATGGCGCCCTGCGTGCCTACCCCGACACCTGCGTTGGCACCGACTCGCACACCACCATGGTCAACGGCCTGGGCGTGCTCGGCTGGGGCGTTGGCGGCATCGAAGCCGAGGCTGCCATGCTGGGCCAGCCCGTCTCCATGCTGATCCCGCGCGTTGTGGGCTTCAAGCTGACCGGGTCCATCCCGGCCGGCGCCACCGCCACTGATGTGGTGCTGACCATCACCGAGCAGCTCCGCAAGCACGGTGTCGTGGGCAAGTTCGTGGAGTTCTACGGCGAAGGCGTTGCCGCGGTGCCGCTGGCAAACCGTGCCACGATCGGCAACATGAGCCCGGAGTTCGGCTCCACGGCCGCCATGTTCCCGATCGACGACGTCACCCTCGACTACCTGCGCCTCACCGGCCGCGCGGAAGAGAACGTCGCCCTGGTGGAGTCCTACGCGAAGGAACAGGGCCTCTGGCACGATCCTTCCCGTGAGATCAAGTTCTCCGAGTACCTTGAGCTGGACCTGTCCACCGTTGTGCCGTCCATTTCCGGCCCGAAGCGTCCGCAGGACCGCATCGAGCTCACGGACGCCAAGGAGCAGTTCCGCAAGGACATCCACAACTACGTGGCCATCGAGGACGGCAGCGTCGACGAGTCCCTGGACGAGTCGTTCCCGGCCTCGGACGCCCCGTCGTTCACGCACGCTGATTCGCACACCACCGAAACCAGCCGCGTGGAATCCGCCGCCAACGGTGCGGTGGGCCGCCCGTCCAACCCGGTGCACGTCACCACGGCTGACGGACGCGAATTCGAGCTGGACCACGGAGCGGTCTCCATCGCCTCCATCACGTCCTGCACCAACACGTCCAACCCCTCGGTCATGCTTGCCGCAGCACTGCTGGCACGCAACGCCGTGGACAAGGGCCTGACCTCCAAGCCGTGGGTCAAGACCTCCGTGGCGCCGGGCTCCAAGGTAGTCACCGACTACTACGAGAAGTCAGGCCTCACCCCGTACCTGGAGAAGCTCGGCTTCTACATCGTGGGCTACGGCTGCGCCACCTGCATCGGCAACTCCGGCCCGCTGGACGCCGAGATCTCCGAGGCCATCCAGGCCAACGACCTCTCCGTCACCGCAGTGCTCTCCGGTAACCGCAACTTCGAAGGCCGGATCAACCCGGACGTCAAGATGAACTACCTGGCCTCCCCGCCGCTGGTCATCGCCTACGCCCTGGCCGGTTCCATGGACTTCGACTTCGACACCGACGCGCTGGGCAAGGACGAAGCCGGCAACGAGATCTTCCTGAAGGACATCTGGCCCAACCCGGTCGAGGTCCAGCAGGTTATCGATTCCTCGATCGACTCCGACATGTTCGCCCGCGGCTACGAGGGCGTCTTCGACGGCGACGACCGCTGGAAGGCCCTGGACACCCCCGCCGGCGACACGTTCGCCTGGGATCCGAACTCCACGTACGTCCGGAAGCCCCCGTACTTCGAGGGCATGCAGGCAGAACCCGCGCCGGTGACGGACATCGCCGGTGCCCGGGTGCTGCTCAAGCTGGGCGATTCGGTCACCACCGACCACATCTCCCCGGCCGGTTCGTTCAAGTCCGACACCCCCGCAGGCCAGTACCTCCTGGCCAACGGTGTGGAGCGCAAGGACTTCAACTCCTACGGTTCACGCCGTGGCAACCACGAAGTGATGATCCGCGGCACGTTCGCGAACATCCGCATCCGGAACCAGATCCTGGACGGCGTTGAGGGTGGCTTCACCCGCGACTTCACCCAGGCCGACGGTCCCCAATCCTACGTCTACGACGCCGCGCAGAACTACCAGGCTGCCGGCACCCCGCTGGTGGTCCTGGCCGGCAAGGAATACGGTTCGGGATCCTCGCGTGACTGGGCCGCCAAGGGCACCGCGCTGCTGGGCGTCAAGGCTGTCGTCGCCGAGAGCTACGAGCGGATCCACCGCTCCAACCTCATCGGCATGGGCGTCCTGCCGCTGCAGTACCCGGCCGGCGAGTCCGCAGCCACGCTGGGCCTGACCGGCACGGAGACGTTCTCCGTTGAGGGCGTCACCGCCCTGAACGAGGGCACCACGCCGAAGACCCTCAAGGTCACGGCGACGGCTGAAGACGGCTCCTCGAAGTCGTTCGACGCCGTCCTGCGCATCGATACGCCGGGCGAAGCGGACTACTACCGCAACGGCGGCATCCTGCAGTACGTGCTGCGCCAGATCTCCGCGAACTAGCGCAGGTCCTGCCAGCAGGCACCACCCCGAAGCCCCGGCCGGTCACCGACCAGCCGGGGCTTCGGCTGTTCGGGTGGGCCGAGGCGTTAGAGTTAAGCGGCACGTCTACCACCCGAAGGAGGGGCCATTTGGGAATCCTGGACACCATCCGGACACCGCAGGACCTGAACGAGTTGAGCGGGGAGCAGCTGGAAACGCTGTCCTCCGAGATCAGGGACTTCCTGATCACAAACGTCTCACAGACGGGCGGCCACCTCGGACCGAACCTCGGCGTGGTGGAACTGACGCTTTCCGTGCACCGCATCTTCGATTCACCCCGCGACAGCATTGTGTTTGACACCGGCCACCAGTCGTACGTCCACAAGCTGCTCACGGGACGCCAGGACTTCAGCACCCTCCGCCAGGAAGGCGGCATGTCCGGCTACCCGTCACGTGCTGAATCCGTCCACGACATCGTGGAAAGCTCCCACGCCTCGTCCTCCCTGTCCTGGGCGGACGGCATCTCCCGCGCCCGGCAGCTGACGGGCGAAGGTGACCGGCACGTCGTCGCCGTGGTGGGCGACGGTGCCCTGACCGGCGGCATGGCCTGGGAGGCCATCAACAACATCGCCGCCGACAAACGCCGCCGCGTAGTCATCGTGGTCAACGACAACGGCCGGTCCTACGCGCCCACCGTAGGCGGTTTCGCGGACTACCTGGCGTCCCTGCGGCCCACCATCGACTCGTTCCGCGCCGCGCCAGCGTACGAAGGCGCCCTGGACTGGTGGAAGCGGAAGCTGCAGAACGGCGGCCCTGCCGGCCAGTTCACCTATAAGAGCCTGCATGCCATGAAAAAGGGCATCAAGGACTGGTGGGCACCCCAGGGCATGTTCGAGGACCTCGGCATGAAGTACATCGGCCCGGTGGACGGCCACAACCTGCAGGCCATGGAACACGCCCTGTCCACGGCCAGGAACTACGCCGGCCCCGTGATTGTCCACGCCATGACCGAAAAAGGCCACGGCTACGCCCCGGCCCGGGCCCACGAAGCGGACCAGTTCCACGCCGTGGGCATCATCGACCCGGAAACCGGCGAACCTACGGGCAGCGCCGGCGCCCAGTCCTGGACGTCCGTCTTCGCCGACGAAATCGCGGCGATCGCCGATGAACGCAAAGACGTTGTGGGCATCACGGGCGCCATGCTCATCCCCGTGGGCCTGCACAAGTTCGCGGCCAGGCACCCCGACCGCGTGATCGACGTAGGCATCGCCGAACAGCACGCCCTGACGTCCGCCGCCGGCATGGCCTTCGGCGGCCTGCACCCGGTGGTCGCTGTCTACGCCACGTTCCTCAACCGGGCCTTCGACCAACTGCTGATGGATGTCGCCCTGCACAAAGCGGGCGTGACCATCGTCCTTGACCGGGCCGGTGTGACCGGACCGGACGGCGCCAGCCATCACGGTATGTGGGACATGTCAATGGTGCAGATCGTCCCCGGCCTGCACCTGGCAGCGCCCCGTGACGCCACCCGGCTGCGCGAGGAACTCCGCGAAGCCGTGGCCATCAGCGACGCGCCCAGCGTGGTCCGTTACTCAAAAGGCTCCGTCGGTGCGGAGGTCGAGGCCCTTGAGCGGCTCAGCGACGGCGTGGATGTCCTGTCCCGCCGCCCGTCGGGCGCCACCGAAAACGACGTCCTGATCGTCAGCGTCGGCGCAATGTCGGAACTCGCCCTCGATGTTGCCAACCGGCTCGGCGCGCAGGGCATCAGCACCACGGTGGTTGACCCCCGCTGGGTCCTGCCCGTGCGGCGCTCGATCATCGCGCTGGCCTCGCACCACCGCCTGGTCATTTGCATCGAGGACGGCGTCCGGGCCGGTGGCGTAGGCTCCAGGATCCGCCAGGAAATGCGGGCCGCCGGTGTTGACACAGCCCTGAACGAAGTGGGCCTGCCCGTTGAATTCCTGGACCACGGCACCCGCGGCCAGGTGATGGAACGCGTGGGCCTGACAGCCCAGCAGATCACGCATGACGTTGTTGCCCAGGTGCTGGGCACCAAGGTGCCGTTCGCACGCCCGCTGCCGGGCCAGGAGCACCCCACCACCGGCAGCCTGCCGATCCTGTGAGGGGCGGGGAGATCCTGCAGTACCCCGGAGTCCTGGGGGCACCCGCCGGACACGGGGAGCCGGGCGCCACCCGCGTTCCGGTGGGCCTGGAACCGGGACAGCTGGTGGTGGCCCGCAACCGGAAATGGGACGGCACCGCCCACTGGGTGGTGCCCGGACGCTATCTGGGCGAGGACGAGCACGGCTGGTGGATCTTCCAGGGCACCAACGAATTCTGCTCCCGCCCCGGCCTCGCGTTTTACACCGAGTCGGACGCCGTCCTGCTGGTTCCGCGCCAGGGGGACTGGGTGGCCACGTTCTACGACGACGCCCACCCCCACGGGATGCGCGTCTACATCGACCTCGCCGTGGCCCACGAATGGCAGCCCATCCGCCGCGGAGTGATGGAATTCCATGTGATCGACATGGACCTTGACGTGATCCGGATGGACAGCCGCGGGGTGTTTATCGACGACGAGGACGAATTCGCCGAACACCGCGAACAGATGGATTATCCGGACGGGCTGGCAGCATCGCTGCAGCAGTCCACCCAGGAGCTTTACCAGGCCGTCTCGGCGCAGCAGGCGCCGTTCGATGGCACCGATGCCGCATGGTTTACCAAGGGACGCACATGAGTGAAATTGTCAGGGTCTACAAACGCGACGAGGCAGGTGTCCTGCAGTTCCGGGAAGCCTGGTTCGATGAGGACTACAACCAGTTTGTGATGAATTACGGCGTAGTGGGCCACCAAAGCAAAACAGAGGAAACCGACGTGCCCGGCAGCGCCGAAGCCGACGGCCTCCTGGACGCGTTCGCGGCACAGTGCGCCGAAGACGGCTATGCCGAAATTCCCGAATCCGAGCTGTCCTGGGTGGTGGCCCAGTTTGCCCTCAAAACCCGTGAAGGCACCGAACGGGACCGCTACCTTGAGGAGAAGGCCACGGACGCCTTTATCAGCCATCTGGCGTGGCGTGGCCTGGGCACTGTGGAACGCTCGGAATTCACCGCCTTCAAGCTGAACATCTTCTGCCTGGTGCCGGACGTCAACAAGGCCGTCAACGCCATCAAGGTCTGCGCCCGCGGCGAAGACCTCGACTTCACCAAGCTCAGCATCGGTGCCGCCGCGTTCAACGAACCGGGCACCTTCAAGCTCAAGCATTCCGCCAAGCCCGCCAACAGTTTCACCCTTTAGGAGCCCGCCTGTGACCTCGTACCGCCGCGTCGGAAAATCCGGACTGACAGTCTCCACCGTGGGGCTGGGCTGCAACAACCTTGGCCGGGCCAACACCGCCACCGAGTCCCAGGCCGGCACTGACGCCGTGGTGCACGCAGCACTCGACGCCGGCATCACCTTTTTCGACGTCGCTGATGCCTACGGCCGCGAACCCGGCCTGAGCGAGACCATGCTGGGCAAGGCCCTGGCCGGCCGGCGCGACGCCGCCGTGGTGGCCACCAAGTTCGGCATGGACATGAAGGGCGCCAGCGGACCGGACTTCGGCGCCCGGGGATCCCGGCGCTACATCATCCAGGCCGCGGACGCGTCCCTGCGCCGGCTCGGAACGGACTGGATCGACCTTTACCAGTTCCACACACCGGACCCGCTTACGCCCATTGATGAGACGCTTGCAGCACTCGACGCATTGGTCAGCAGTGGGAAGGTCCGCTACATCGGGCACTCCAACCGCTCCGGCTGGCAGATCGCCCAGGCCGAGTACGTGGCCCGCGAACTGGGCAGCACCCGGTTCATCTCCACCCAGAACCACTACAACCTCCTGGACCGGCGCGCCGAACTGGAGGTGACTCCCGCAGCAGAGGAGTTTGGCCTGGGTGTCCTGCCCTACTTCCCCCTGGCCAACGGCCTGCTGACCGGCAAATATTCGCCCGGCCACGCCCCGGACGGTTCCAGGCTCAGCCACACCCGCACCAACCTGGTGAACGACGCCGACTGGGACCAGCTGGGCGCCTACAGCCGGTTCGCCAAGGAACGCGGCCTGACGGAAATCGAGGTGGCCTTCTCCTGGCTCGCCGCCCAGCCGTCGGTTGCCAGCGTGATCGCCGGCGCCACCAAGCCCGAACAGGTGCACCAGAACGCCGCCGCGGCAGACTGGCAGCCCGGCACGGCTGACCTGGCCGAACTGGACAGCATCTTTCCGGCTGTCCCCAAGGTGGCACTCTTCTAGGCAACCATGACGTCCTACCTCCTCGACGTCGACACCGGGATCGACGACGCCCTGGCCATCACCTACCTCGCGGCACTCCCTGACACGGAGTTTGTGGCCGTGACGGCCTCGCCGGGGAACGTGGACGCGGACCAGGTGGCCCGCACAACCCTGGCGCTGCTGGAACTGTGCGGGCGGCCCGGCGTCGAGGTGGCGGTTGGCGCGCGGGTGCCGCTGTCCATTCCACTGGTCACAACGCCGGAAACCCACGGCCCCCAGGGAATCGGCTACGCCGTCCTGCCGGAACCCGACGGTGCCGTTTCGGACCGCGACGCCGTTGACCTGTGGATTGAACACGCGCGGGCCAGGCCGGGGGAGCTGACGGCGCTCATCACGGCGCCGCTGACCAACTTTGCGCTGGCTTTGCGCCGGGCACCGGACCTGCCGGACCTGCTGGCCAGGGTGGTGATCATGGGCGGCAGTTTCTACCACCAGGGAAACACCACACCCACCGCGGAATGGAACACCCACGTTGATCCGCACGCGGCCAAGGAGGTGTTTGCCGCATACCGGGGCAAACCCCTGGACCGGTTGCCCGTCATCTGCTCACTGGACACCACCGAGCGGATGGAGCTGCATCCCCGCCACGTGCAGGAGCTTGCGGCAGCGGCCGGCGCAGCGGTTCCCGAACTGGTCCTGCCGGACCAGCCCGAGGGGCAGGCCAGCACCAGCAGCAACGCGCTGATCCGGCACCTGTCCGACGCACTGCGGTTCTACTTCGAATTCCACCGGCACTACGACCAGGGCTACCTGGCCCACGTCCACGACTTCTTCGCTGCAGGGGTGGCAGCCGGAACCCTGGAACACGCCACCCGGCTGGCCACGGTGGACGTCGAAACGGAATCGCCACTGCTGATCGGCACCACCGTTGCGGACTACCGCGCGCTATGGAATGCACCGCCCAACGCCTGGATCGTTTCGGCAAACAACCCGGAGCAGGCCTTCACGGAGCTGGTGGCCGCCGTCGGACGCCTCGCCACCCGGCTGGGCTGAAGGCTTTCCGACGACGGCAACGGACCGGCCTACAGGGGCGCGTCTGCGGGGACGTCCACGTCCAAGGCGAGGAGCGCGTTCTCCACCACTTCGGTCAGCGCGGGGTGGATCCAGTACGGGCCGCGCGCCAACTGGTGGACTGTTGTGCCGGCCACCATGGCCTGGACCAGGGGTTGGATCAGGATGGAGGCCTCATGGCCCATGATGTGCGCTCCCAGCAGCCGGCCGGTGGCCTTCTCCGCCACCAGCTTGACCACGCCCTCTTCGTCCTCCATGGCCCAGCCATAGGCCGTGCTGCCGTAGTCCTGGACTGCCGCCACAATGTCGGTGCCCGGTTCCGCTGCTGCCCGCGCGTCCTCCTCGGACAAGCCAACGGATGCCACCTGCGGGTTCGAGAACACGGCAAACGGGACGGCGGTGTAGTCGATGCTGCGCATCCGGTCCGGGTTTTCCAGGTTGTTGGCCACCACCCGGGTTTCCCGGTTGGCAACGTGCTTGAGCTGGTATTCGTTGGCGATGTCCCCGAGCGCATAGAGGCCCGCTACTGGCTTGCCCTCCGACAGGATCCGCAGGTTGCCGTCCACGGCAAGGGTGCCGTTGCTGGTGAGGTCGAAGCCGGCCGCAGCCACGTCCAGCCGGTCGGAGTTGGGGACCCGGCCGGTGGCCATCAGCACCACGTCCGCCTCGAGGCGCAGCGGGCTGCCGTCCGCGGCCTTGAACACGGCAGTCACGGTGCCGTCGCCGTTATCGTTGATGGCTTCCAGGGAGTGGTCCAGCACCAGGTTCCAGCGGGCGGCGGCCGCGGCGGCGAAGCGCGTTGAAACGTCGGCGTCGATGCCGCGCAGCAGCCGGCCTGACCGGTTCACCTGGGTGACCTCGGAGCCGAATCCGGCGAAGACGGACGCGAACTCGGCGGCGATGTAGCCACCACCCACCACCACAACCCTGGCGGGCAGCCCGTCGATGCGCATCACGGTGTCGGAGGTGTGCACCTGGGGCAGGTCGATTCCCGGTACGTCAGGCAGAACCGCCCGGGACCCTGCCGCCACCACCACCTGGTCGGCGGTGATTTCGACGCCGGACGTGCCCACGAGGGTGCGCGGCCCCGTGAACCGCACGTACTCCTGGTACAGGTCCACGTTGTCCAGTTCATCTGCCCGGTACTTCCGCCCGGACTCGGCGATGGCGTCGATCCGGCCGAAGATCCGGTCGCGGATGCCGTTCCAGTGCACCTTGTCCAGGCTCATATCCACCCCGAGCCGCGCAGCCTCGGCAGGCGTCGCCGCCAGGCCCGCCGGATAGACGTACATCTTGGTGGGGATGCAGCCCACGTTCAGGCAGGTTCCGCCGAACACGCCGCCGTCAATCAGGGCCACCTGCTTGGTGTCCCAAAACGGCGTAATCAGCGAGTTGCCGGATCCGGAGCCGATGATGGCCAGGTCATAGTGGGGCATGTATCCGTCTTTCCGGGGGTAAAAATGGGCTCCGGGTCCGCCCGGCCTTCCTCCGGCAGTTTATGGCAGGACGGCGCAGCATGCCGCGCCCGGCCCGTAGAATGGTGGGCGGCCCGCCGGACGCATTGTCCGCAGGCCGCTGCCGAGGTGACATAGGCGGCGTTCCGCGCGGCCCGGCAATTCCGGTCCCCGTGCCCGCACCCCTGAAGGAAACCCCATGTCATCGCCCTCCCTGACATTGCCCGCAGCCGGCCCCGGCGCAGCCCGGAAGCGCAGGCTGCTGGAGGCCGCCGGTGCCCTGGCCATCGCCGGAACCTACATCTACCTGGTGCTGAACCAGCCCGCTGACATCACCGGCGGCCCCGGCAGTGCCCCGGCCCTCATTGCCCTCTCCGGGTTCCTGGTGGGCGCGGTCCTGCTGATCGCCGCAGTCCTGCCCACCCTGCCGGCATCCACCGTGGCCCTGATCCCGGTGGCGCTGGTGCTGAACATCGTGCTGGGCCAGTTTGTGGGCAGCACCCTGGTCCCGTTCTACCTTGACGCGGTGGGAACCGTGCTGATCGCCGTCCTGGCAGGCCCGGCCGCCGGTGCCGCCACGGGCGCCCTCAGCAGCATCATCTGGTCCTTCTTTAATCCCACGGTGCTTCCGTTTGCTGCCGGCGCCGCCCTGATCGGCGCCCTGGCAGGCCTGGCCGCCCGGCACGGCTTCTTCCGCCGCTTCTACCTCGCCCCGGTGGCGGGTTTTGTGACGGGCATCATCGGCGGCGTGGTCTCGGCGCCGGTGGCCGCATTTGTCTTCGGCGGTACCTCCGGCGTCGCCACCGGTGCGATTGTGGGTGCGTTCCGCGCCATGGGCGACACACTTTTGGCGGCCATCACCAAGCAGGCCCTGATCTCGGACCCCATGGACAAGGCCATCGTTTTCACCGTGGTGGCGGTTCTGGTCTACGCATTGCCCCGCCGGGCCCGGATGCAGTTCCCTTTCCTGCGCAGGCACCGCGTCCTGGCCGGCGACACCACGGACCGGGCTGCCTGAGCAGCAGGCCCGTGATCCACCGAACCCCCGAACACCGGTAGCTGACGCCAGTGCGCCTACACCCGTTGACCTTGCTTGCCGCTGCCGGCAGCACAGCAGTTATGACGACGGCGGCAGCCAGCCTGCCGCTGTCCCTCACCGTTGCTGTCGTGGCGGTTGGCATTTCGGCCGTCAGCGGTTCGGCCCGCCGGCTGCTGCCCACCGCCGTGGCCATCCTGGTGCCGTTGGGGTTTTCGCTGCTGCTGGTCCATGGGCTTTCCTTTCCCGGCGGGCTGACCGTGCTGGCGCAGTGGGGTCCTGTCCGCGTGACCGCTGAAGGGCTGGCGTTTGCTGGCGGGCGGGGAGTGCAGCTTTCGGCAGTGGTGCTGGTCCTCCTGCTGTTTTCGTTCAGCGTCAGCGTGCCGGACCTGGTGGCCGCGCTGTCCGCCCGCGGTGTGCGGGGCCGGTTCGCCTTTGTCCTGGCTTCCACTCTTACGCTGTTGCCTGCCATCGCCGCACGCGTGGACCACATCCGGCAGGCCCAGGAAGCGCGCGGCCTGGTGATCCGGCGCGGGCCGGTGGCCCGGCTGGCAGCCTTCCGGCAGCAGGTAGTGCCCCTGGTGCTGTCCCTGGTGGAAGATGCCGGCACCCGTGCCGCAGCGCTTGAGGCCCGGGGCTTTGGTGCGCCGGGACCACGCACCAGCTACCGGGAAGTGCCCGACTCTGCCGCTCAGCGGCTGCTGCGTCCCGCCCTGGTCCTTGCGGCCGCCGCTGCTGTGGCATGGCGGCTGTGGCCCGGAAGCGGGGGAGCGTAGCCATGGCTGAACCACAACGGCTCGGTGCCGCCGGGCAAAAACCCCGGGACGGGACGCCCGCCACAGCAGGTGCTGCAGGTGCCGGGCAGGAACCGGAGGCCAGGACGCCCGCCACAGCAGGTGCACCTGCAGCTGCAGGTGCCGGGCATGTCCTGGCAGCCAGCATCCGCAACTTCACCTACCCCGACCATACGGCAGCTGCCCTGCAGGACATTGATCTAGCAGTAGAGCCTGGCTCGCTGACAGCGATACTGGGCGCCTCGGGCAGCGGAAAATCGACCCTGGGCAGGCTCCTGGCCGGCTGGCTGCTGCCCGGAAGCGGGGGAACACTGCAGGGCCACCTCGAGGTTTCCGGGACGCGGATCGCGTTTGGCGGGACCGCCGCGGACCCCCGCATCGATCCCGCCGCCTGGGGACGCCAGGTGGGCTTCGTTCCCCAGGACGCGGCAGCCATCCTGTCCACTGTCCGGGCCACCGTGGCCGAGGAGCTGGCGTTCGGGCTCGAAAACCAGGGCACGGCGCCAGCGGCCATGCGCGAAGCCGTGACCCGGACTGCTGGCCTGCTGGGACTCTCCGCACTCCTGGACCGCCGCCCTGACCGGCTTTCCGGGGGTCAGCTCCGGCGCCTGGCGATCGGCTGCGCCGTCATCACCGGCCCGCCATTGGTGCTGATGGATGAGCCGTACGCTTCGCTGGATGCTGCTGGCTCGGCGGGTCTGGCTGACTTTGTGCGCAACCTGAACAAGGCCGGAACTGCCGTGGTGATCCTGGGCCAGGCCATCGACCCGCCGCTCCTTGACGCGGACTCCTGGCTGATCCTCGACCGAGGCACCGTGGTAACCAGCGGGACACCTGACGGGCTGATGTCCGCGCCCGCCCTGCTGCCGGCGGGCATCCGCCGCGCGGCAGGTCGTCAGGGCACCGGCGGGGTCGCCGCCGGAACGTCGGTTGCGCGGGCAGGTCACCCAGCGGCCGGCGGATCCTTCGCCGCAACTCCGGTGCCGGCTGCCCCGGGCGTCCGGAACCCGCAAGCACCACGTCTGCAGGGCAAGTGCGCACCGGCACTGCAGCTTACGGACGTCACCTTTGGGTTCGACGCACCCCCAACCGCAGCGCCCGCAACTGCAGCGCGGGCAACGGCCGGACGGCCCTGGCGCAGCCGTTGGCGCCGGGCGCCGGCGGAACCGACACTGGAAGACCCCACAACAACAAAACAGACACCAGCAGAACCGGCAACAACGGACCCAGCTCTGGAAACAACCCGGAACGCAGCCGTTGACGCTGGCGTGCAACCAGCCTGGGGGTCCATCCTGCGGGACCTTTTCCTTGAGGTGCACCCGGGCGAGATTGTTGCCATCACGGGGCCCAACGGCGTCGGGAAATCGACCCTGCTGCGGATGTTCAACGGACTCCTGCGACCTGTGACCGGCAAGGTGCTGGTGAACGGCGCAGATATTGCCGGCGTCCCGGTGGGCCGCACGGCCGCTCACGTGGGGCTGCTCTTCCAGCACCCGCGCGACCAGCTGTTTGAACGGTCATTGCTGCGCGAGGTGCAGTTCGGCCTGGACCACCTGGACCGCCTGGACCGCCTGGACCGCCTGAGCCCCCTGGGCCGCATCGACGCCGCCCGGGACGGCCAGGCTCCAGGCGGCGACCGGGCACTGGCTGCCCTGGCCCAGGTGGGCCTGGCGGATTCAGCAGGGGAGCACCCCGCCGAACTGCCCGGCTCCCACCAGCGGCTCCTGGCCCTGGCCACAGTCCTGGCGCGCAGGCCAGCCGTCCTGGCGCTGGACGAGCCCACCGTCGGGCTGGACGGCAACGGGCTGGCGGTCCTGGACGCCGCGGTGAGGTCGGCCGCGGAGGCGGGCGCCGCCGTCGTGCTGGTCACCCACGATGTGGAGTACGCCCGGACGGCGGCGCACCGCATTCTCCGGTTGACGGGCGGCAGCCTGGTTCCGGGCTAAGCCGGCACCGGAAACGCGGCCCGGCACCGAATCCCGGCCCGGCACCGGAAACCCGGCCGGCACCGAATCCCGGCCCGGCACCGGAAACCCGGCCCGGATCAGGCGTCCGCGCCCACCGCGACGCTGGACGCCACACCGGCCGGCAGGAACCGCTTGCCGTTGACCCGCTCGGAAGCCCCCACCCGGTCCAGGTACGGCGTGATGCCGCCCAGGAACATTGGCCAGCCCGCGCCAAGGATCATGCAGAGGTCGATGTCCTCCGGCCCGGCCACCACGCCTTCGGCGAGCATCAGGCCGATCTCCTCCGCCAGGGCGTCCTGGGTGCGGCGCAGCACCTGTTCGGCCGTGGACGGCTGGGTCCCGAAGGACATGAGGGCGAGCGTCGAATCGGGGATCCGTCGGGTGCCGTCCACGTCTTCCCAGAGTCCCTTGACGCCGCTATCGATTAGTTTCTGCAGGTTGGAAGAGACCGGGAAGCGGCTGCCAAAGGCCGTGTTCAGGGATTCCTGGCCATGGTGCGCCACCGGCAGGCCCACCATGGCCAGCAAGGTGAAGGGCGACATGGGCAGGCCCATGGGCCGCAGTGCGGTGTCGGCGGTGTCAGCCGGCGTCCCTTCGTCCAGCGCAGCGGTGACCTCTCCCATCAGGCGCAGGAGGATGCGGTTGACCACAAACGCCGCCGCATCCTTGACCAGCACACCCGTCTTCCGCAGGCCCTTGGCGAGTTCGAAGGCCGTGGCCAGGACCGCGTCGTCGGTCCGCGGGGCCCGGACAATTTCAAGCAGCGGCATGACAGCCACCGGATTGAAGAAGTGGAACCCCACCAGGCGCTCGGGATGCTGCAGGTCCGCCGCCATGGCCGTGACGGACAGCGACGAGGTGTTGGTGGCCAGGATGCACTCGTCCGACACGATGCCTTCGAGCTCGGCAAAGACCTGCTTTTTGACGTTCAGTTCTTCGAAGACCGCTTCGATGACAAAGTCGGCGTCGGCAAACGCGGCCTTGGACACGGATCCTGTCACCAGCGCTTTGGTCCGGTTGGCGGCGTCCTGGCTGATTCGCTTCTTCGCCAGCAGCTTGTCCACTTCGGCGTGTACATAGCCCACGCCCTTGTCCACCCGGGCCTGGTCAATGTCCGTCAGGACCACCGGAACCTTGAGCTGCCGGGCAAAGAGCAGGGCCAGTTGGCCGGCCATCAGGCCCGCGCCCACCACCCCCACTTTCGTGACGGGCCGGGCCAGCTTGCGGTCGGGGGCGCCTGCTGGACGCTTGGACCGCTTCTGGACCAGGTCCAGGAAGGCGTAGACGGTGGAGCGGAATTCGTCGGTCTGCATCAGGTCGGCCAGGGTTTCGCATTCCAGTGCCGCGGACTCGGCCTGCGTCATGGTGCGGTTGGCCGCCATCACGTCCAGGACCTTGCCCGGCGCGGGCGCGGCGTTGGATGTTTTGGCTTCCACCAGGTGCCGGCCCGCTGCCACCGCGGCGTCCCAGCGTCCGGCGGTGGCAGGATCGGCGGGGTCGACGGCGTCGGGACGCTCCGGCACCACGTCACCGGAGATCACGCGCGCTGCCCACGCCAGGGACTGCTCCACAAAATCGGCGGGTTCGAACAGGGCGTCAGCGATGCCCAGCCCGAAGGCCTGCTGGCCGGTCAGGGTCCGGTTGTTGCTGAGCGGGTTTTCGATCATGACCTTGACGGCGTTTTCGGGGCCGATCAGGCGGGGCAGGATGTAGACGCCGCCCCAGCCGGGCACCAGGCCGATAAAGGCCTCCGGCAAGGCCAGGGCGCCGGCGCCAGTGGAAACGGTGCGGTAAGTGGACTGCAGCGCCACCTCCAGCCCGCCGCCCAGGGCAGCGCCGTTGATGAACGCAAAACTGGGCACCCCCAGGTTGGCTAGGGTGGAGTAGACATCGTGCCCCAGCTGGGCCATCCACAGGCCATGTTCGCGCTGCTCCAGCGACTTCACGGCGGAAAGATCGGCGCCTGCCACCAGGTAGTGGGGCTTTCCGGTCACGCCGACGCCGACGATCTCACCGCGGGCCGCCCGGTCCCGGAGGGCCTCCAGGGCCTGTCCCAGTTCAATGAGGGTATTGGGCCCCAGCGTGGTGGGCTTTGTATGGTCCAGACCGTTGTCCAGCGTGATCAGGGCGAACGTTCCGCCGCCCGGCTTACCGCCCGCAGCTGGGAGCTCGATGTCCTGGACGTAGGAGTGGGTAATGGTCTCGTCGGGGAAGAGGGCTGCCAGTTCCCGGTAATCGGTGGCGCTCATGCGGTGGCTCCTTCGGCGGCGGTTGCGGTTGCGGCGGCGGTGGGTGCGGCGCCGCTGTAGTCGGGGTGGTGCGGGTTTTCCCAGATCACGGTGGCGCCCATGCCCAGGCCCACGCACATGGTGGTGATGCCGTACCGGACTGAAGGGTCGGCCTCGAACTGGTGTGCCAGCTGGGTCATCAGCCGCACCCCGGAGGATGCCAGCGGGTGCCCTACGGCAATGGCACCGCCGTAGCGGTTGACCCGGGGGTCGTCGTCGGCAATGCCGAAGTGGTCCAGGAAGCTCAGGACCTGGACCGCGAAAGCCTCGTTGATCTCGAACAGACCAATGTCGGAGATGTCCAGCCCGGCGTTGCGGAGGGCCTTTTTGGTGGCGGGGACGGGCCCGATGCCCATAACCTCAGGCTCGACGCCGGCATACGCGAAGCTGACCATCCGCATCTTCACGGGCAGGCCAAGTTCGGCGGCGGCTTCCGACGACGCCAGCAGTGCGGCCGTGGCACCGTCGTTCAGGCCCGCTGCGTTGCCGGCCGTGACCCGGCCGTGGGCGCGGAACGGGGTGCGAAGCGCTGCAAGGTCGGCCAGGGTGGTGCCGGGGCGGGGCGGCTCGTCCACGCTGTTGACCGTCCAGCCCTGGCCCGGCTTCTTGGTGGCCACCGGAACCAGGTCCGGCTGGATGTTGCCTGCACCGTAGGCGGCGGCCAGTTTCTCCTGTGAAGCGACGGCGTAAGCATCGGTCCGCTGCTTGGTGATGGCGGGAAAACGGTCGTGCAGGTTTTCTGCGGTGTTACCCATGTTCAGGGCTGCCGGGTCCACCAGCCGTTCGGACATAAAACGCGGGTTGGGGTCCGCCCCGGCACCCATGGGGTGGTTTCCCATGTGCTCCACGCCGCCGGCGATGACCACGTCGTAGGCGCCGAATCCGATGCCGCCCGCAGTGGCCGTCACGGCGGTCATGGCGCCCGCGCACATCCTGTCGATGGCGAAGCCGGGCACGGTGCGGGGGAGCCCGGCCAGCAATGCGGCGGTGCGGCCCAGGGTGAGCCCCTGGTCGCCGGTCTGGGTGGTGGCGGCGATGGCCACCTCGTCGATCCGCTCTGCCGGCAGTGCGGGGTTCCGGCGCATCAGTTCGCGGATGCATTTCACGATCAGGTCATCGGCGCGGGTTCCGGCGTAGATCCCCTTCTCTCCCGCCCGGCCAAAGGGGGTGCGGACGCCGTCGACAAAAACGACGTCGCGGACGGTGCGCTGGGCTGCGCCGTTTCCGTGGTGGCTCACGTATTACTCCTCATCGAGACGGTGCGCCGGCCGCATGCCGGAGTGCGGCAGTGCCGGGCGTCGGTAAACTCGATGTTACTCGTGAGTAACTTAGGCCGCAAGGGCCCTGGGGAGGCGGCTATTGTCCCGCGACAGCCACGGGCTGCCGCGGTTCCTTGGGGGGAAGCGGCTGCGGGTTGAGGAACGCCTCGGTGATCAGGGGCGCCGTCAGCTCGACCTGCCAGCGGCGGGCACCCAGGGCCAGCAGACCGGCTGCGACGCCCTCCGCCGTGATCTCGGCCGGCGGCCGCCAGGACACCCGGCGGAGGGTGTCCGGGGTCAAAAGGTTTTCCAGCGGCAGGTTCAGCTTCTCCGCCAGCTCCTGCAGGGCCGGGCGGGCCGTGGCCAGCCGGGCTGCGGCCTCGGGATCCCTGTCGGCCCAGACGCGCGGCGGCGGCGGGGCGTTGGTGGGCAGGTGCAGCGGCGGCAGGTCCTCCATGGCGCGGGCGGTGGCGATGCAGCGCAGCCACCGCGGTGCTTCACGCTGGGCAGCGCGGCCGTGGAAGCCCTTGGTGCCCAGGAGCTGCGGGACGGTGGTGGGCATGGCCTTGGCTGCCGCCACCAGGGACGAATCGGGGATAAGCCGGCCCGGGGCGACGTCGCGCTTTTGGGCCAGCGAGTCGCGTTCCAGCCAAAGTTCGCGGACAGCGGCCAGCTGGCGCCGGTCCCGGATCTGGTGCAGGCCGGAGGTTTTCCGCCAGGGGTCAACCCGGGGCGGCGCCACACCCCCTGCCAGGATTGCGGCAAACTCCTGCTCGGCGTAGTCCAGTTTGCCGTCGGCTGCCAGCAGTTCGATCAGTTCCTCGCGGAGCTCGGCGAGGACCTCCACGTCCAGGGCCGCGTACCGCAGCCAGGGCTCGGGGAGGGGGCGGGTGGACCAGTCCGCTGCGGAGTGCTCCTTGGCGAGGCCGAAGCCCAGCAGCTGCTCAATCACGGCGGCCAGGCCAACGCGGGGGAGCCCGGCGATGCGGGCGGCGAGTTCGGTGTCGAAGAGCCGCTCCGGCCACATGCCCAGCTCTGACAGGCAGGGCAGGTCCTGGCTGGCGGCGTGCAGGATCCATTCGACGCCGGAGAGGGCGTCGTTGATGATGTCCAGGTTGTCGAACGGCTCGGGGTCGATCAGCCAGGTGCCGGCGCCTTCGCGCCGGATCTGGACCAGGAAGGCACGCTGGCCGTAGCGGAACCCTGACGCCCGTTCGGCGTCGACCCCGGCAGGCCCCGTGCCGGCGGCGATGGCCGCGGCGCACCGTTCCAGTCCGGCGGCCGTTTCGATGACCAGGGGGACGCCCTCGCGGGGGGTGTCGAGCTCGATGACTTCGGGGATGGGGCTTTCGAAGCCCTCCACCGTGATGTGGGGTGCGGTCTCAGCAGCCGGGTCGCCGGCCGTGGTGTTTTCCGGAATGTTTGGGGTCATGATGCTTCCAGTTTACCGGGCGGCCCGGTTGGGGACTGTCGGGGGACGGTTCGGCATCCTAGTTCCGGCGCCGGTGGGGCAGAGAGGTGACGCCGTCCGGCAGCGGCGGCAGGCCGGCGAACGTGCAGACCATGTCGGACCAGGCCTCAAGGTGCGCTGTCACATCGGCGGTGGCAGGCGTCCAGGATGCGCGGAGTTCGATGTCGATGGTGCCGGGCCGTTCGGAGAGGGTGCCGAAACTTTCGGACAGGACGCGGGTGGCGGTGCCGCCGGCTGCCCGGTAGTCGGCCTTGTGGTTTTCCAGCGCTTCCACCAGCCAGGTCCAGGCAACCGTTCCCAGCATCTCGTCGTTGCCCATCTCGGCTTCCAGCTCTGCCCTGATGTAGGTCACGATGCGGAATTCGCCGTCCCACACGGCCGAGCCGTCGGGGTCGTGCAGGAGGATGAAGCGGCCGGTGGCAAGTTCCGTATCGTCATCGCCGGCGGAACCCGCCGCGGCCGCGAGGGCCATTGCGGCGGGTCCGTGCAGGGCGGTGGCGGCTGTGCCGGCGCCGTGGGCCATGACCTCCGCGCCCAGCGCCACGGCAAAGGGCGCCAGGCGGGCCGGGGCCGGAATCTCGGCCAGGCGCAGTTCCTTGCGGCACTGGGCTTTCCTGAGGGTTCCCAACGCCCGGAGGAAGTCCGGGGGAACCTGGTCAAGTGCGTTCACCTTCGCAGAGTACGCAACGGTGCAGGTGAGCGCCGGAAGGCTCGCCGTTGGCAGCGCTTAGCTGCCCTGGCGGTAGTCCCGAAGTTCATGGCGGATCGCGGCGGCAAACGCATCGATGTCCTCCTCGGTGGTGTCGAATGAACACATCCACCGCACTTCCCGTGCAGCTTCATTCCAGTCGTAAAAGCGGAACGAGGCACGCAGCCGGTCAGCCACGCCCTCCGGGAGGACGGCGAAGACACCGTTGGATTCGGTTTTCTGCGTGGGCAGCACCCCGTCGATGCCGTCGACGGCGGCGCGCAGCCTGGTGGCCATGGCATTGGCGTGCGACGCGCTGCGCAGCCACAGGCCGTCCTCGAGCAGCGCGATGAACTGGGCGGACATAAACCGCATTTTCGAAGCCAGCTGCATGTTCATTTTCCGCAGGTACACCAGGCCTGAGGCCGCCTCCGGGTTCAGGGCCACCACCACCTCGCCGAACAACAGGCCGTTTTTGGTGCCGCCGAAGGAGAGAATGTCCACGCCCGCGTCCCTGGTGAAGGCCCGCAGCGGAACCTGGAGGTGGGCTGCGGCGTTGGCCAGCCGGGCCCCGTCCATGTGCAGCTTCATGCCCTTGGCGTGGGCGTGTTCGGCGATGGCCGCCACTTCCTCCGGGGTGTAGCAGGTCCCCAGCTCGGTGGTCTGCGTGATGGAGACGGCCAGCGGCTGGGCCCGGTGTTCATCGCCCCAGCCCCAAGCCTCGCGGTCGATCAGTTCCGGTGTCAGCTTGCCGTCAGGCGTGGGGACGTGCAGGAGCTTGATCCCGCCGATGCGTTCCGGCGCGCCGTTCTCGTCCATGTTGATGTGGGCGGTGGACGCGCAGACAACGGCGCCCCAGCGCGGCAGCAGCGACTGCAGCGCCAGCACGTTGGCGCCGGTTCCGTTGAAGACCGGGAAGGATTCGATGCCTGCACCGAAGTGTTCCGCCAGCAGGTCCTGCAGCCGGGCGGTGTAGTCGTCCTCGCCGTAGGAGACCTGGTGGCCTTCGTTGGCGGCCGCCAGCGCAGCCAGGACTTCCGGGTGCACGCCGGAATAGTTATCGGATGCGAAGCCGCGGATGTCCGGGTTGTGGAGGCGCGCGGCGGTGGCGGATTCGGCTGTGGTTGTCAAAGGTTTGCTCACACTTTCAGTTTAGGGACAGCCGCAGGCGCCGCGGTGCGGGACCGCGGCTGCGGGTTGCGCGGCTGCCGGGGGTCAGGGGGCCAGGACCAGCCGGGTGCCATTAAGCTGGTCCGCCGGAGTGGTGAAGAGATTCACGACGGCGGCACCCAGGTCCGCGACGTCGGTGGCGCCGGGAAAGGTCCGGTCGGGATGGCTGCTGCGCAGTTGGTCGTCCACCAGGGCCTTGACCACCAGGACGACGGCGGCCGCGTGCAGTTCGTCCCCCGGGCCGGCATCCCGCCGGAACCCGTCTGCCATGGCCATGGTCCAGGCCTCGGCCGCCGCCTTCGCGGCCACGTAGCTGGCAGTTGCCGCCGTGGGGCGGGTCACCGCGGTAGAGGACACCATGGCGAACCTGCCGGCCGAAGACTTGGCGAGGTCGTCGTAAAACACCCGGGAGACGTTGCGGAGCGTGGTGATGGCGCCGCGCGCCAGGAAGTCCCAGTCCTCGTCCGTCTGGTCCGCGATGCCCTTGGCACCCCGCCAGCCGCCCACCAGGTGGATCACGGCGTCCACCGGCCCGGCGGCCACCGTGACGTCCGCGCGGAGCTGCCGGACGTCGTCGGGCACTGAAAGCTCGCAGGTGAAGGCGGTGACGCCGGCACCCGCCTGCCGGGCGGCGTCGGCGATCCGGTCCGGATCGGAACCAACGGTGCACACCCGGTGCCCGGCGGCGTGCAGGGCCCGGGCGACTGCTACGCCGGAGGGGCCGCTGCCGCCGGTGACCAGGACGGTTGCCGGCGTGGACCCAAGGCTCACAGCGGCGACCCGCCCGTGAGCCCCGCGGTGGATTCGATGACGGGACGCATCTTCTTCTCCAATGCTTCGTAGAACATGGACAGCGGGAATTCATCGTCAAGGACCTGGTCGGTCAGGCCCCGCGGCGGACCGTCCAGCGGCAGGGCGTCCGGGCCCTTGGCCCAGGCCGATGCCGGGTTGGGCGTGAGGGTGCCGGCCACCAACTGGTAGGCGGCAAGCCAGTGCGCGGTTTTGGGCCGGTCGATGGAGCGCCAGTACAGGTCGTCGATGGTGGTCCCCAGGGCGATCACGGCGTCCGCGACGTTGTCCCAGTCGATGCTGAGGCGGGTGTCCGTCCAATGCAGCACGTGCCGCTGGTGCAGCCAGGCGAAGAGGAGCTGGCCGCCCAGGCCGTCGTAGTTGCGGACCCGGCTGCCGGTGATGGCGAACCGGAAGATCCTGTCGAAGATGATGGCGTACTGCACCAGCCTGGCGTGCCGGCGGGCTTCCGGATCGGCATTTTCGTCCTTGTCGATGCGGACCGACTCGCGGAACGCCGTGAGGTCGCAGCGGAGTTCCTCCAGCGAGTACAGGAAAAACGGCATCCGCTGTTTGATCATGAACGGGTCGAAGGGCAGGTCGCCGCGCATGTGGGTGCGGTCGTGGATCAGGTCCCACATCACGAAGGTGGCCTCCGTGAGGTCCTGGTCCGCGAGCAGTTCCGCGGCACCCGCCGGAAGTTCCAGGCCCGTGATGCCTGCGGCGGCTTTAAGGACCCGGCGGAACCGCACTGCCTCGCGGTCGGCGAAAATGGCGCCCCACGTGAACGTGGGAGTGGTGCTGACGGCAACCGTTTCGGGGAACAGGACCGCGGAGTTGGTGTCGTAGCCTGCGGTGAAGTCCACAAAACGGATGGGGACAAACAGCTTGTTGGAGTAGTCCCCGGCTTCCAGCGCGGCGATGAATTCGGGCCAGATCACTTCAAGGAGGACTGCTTCGACCAAGCGGCTGCTGCTGCCGTTCTGGGTGTACATCGGGAAGATGACCAGGTGCTGCAGGCCGTTCACGCGCTGCTCCTGTGGCTGGAAGGCCAGCAGGGATGCCAGGAAGTCAGGCACGGCGAAGCCGGCCGCAGCCCAGGCGTCGAAATCGGTGCACACAGCGGCCAGATACCGGGCATCGTGCGGGAAGGCCGGGGCCAGGGCGCCGATCGCGGCAATGATGTCCTCGACCTGTGCTGCCGCCGCGGGATGGTCCGCCGGATCCGGGACTGAACCGTCCTGTGCCTGCAGGGCCTGCAGGGTGCCGGCCGCCGCCTTGAGTGCGGTCCAGTCCGGGTTGTCGGCGGAAATCCCGGCGATGGCGGTGGTGATGGTTTCAGTCATCGGAGGCTGCCTTCCTGATTGCTTTAGGTCTGCAAAAAGCGTAGCAAGCAACCAGAAGAACTAATCTAAAATACGGCTTAGCCTAAGAAATACTATTGCTCAGTAGCCGGGCCGGTCTGGTGAGACCGGCCCGGCGCTAAGGGATCAGGCGCCCGTTGACCCGGGACTGGCCGGTAGGCCGGTTTCCTTTTCCACCAGCTTGAGCGATACCGAGTTGATGCAGAACCGCTGGTCAGTGGGGTTGTTGTAGCCCTCACCCTCAAACACGTGGCCCAGGTGCGAGTCGCACGTGGCGCAGCGCACCTCGATGCGCTCCATACCCAGGGTCCGGTCGTGGATGTAGCGGACGGTGCCGTCCGCCAGCGGGGCCCAGAAGGAAGGCCAGCCACAGTGTGAGTCGAACTTCTCGTTGCTGGTGAAAAGCTCGGTGCCGCAGGCCCTGCACTGGTAGACGCCCGAGGTGTGGGTGTCCCAGTACTCACCCGTGTAGGGGCGCTCGGTGCCGGCCTTGCGCAGGACCTGGTACTCCTCGGGAGTCAGTTCCTGCCGCCACTGGGCATCGCTCTTTTCAACGCTGGGACCTGCGGGGGTTGCGTCGTCACCGGTTCCTGCCGGGGCGGGGACCGCGGTGGTTGCCTGTTTTTTGAAAATGCTGTTGCCGAAGATGCTCATAGTCGTTGCAACGCTCAGGAGTCGCCGATAAATCCCGAACCCGCGTACAGGTGCAGGACGGGAACACCCAGCTGGTCCTGTGCCTTGTTGGCCCAATCGGTGTGGAAGGTGTCCGCCACGGCGTGCGGGCGGGTGATCACCACGGCCTGGGTGGCGCCGGAATCGCGGACCTTTGCCACCAGGGCGTCAACCGGGCGGACGTCCACCACCTCGCCGGTGACGCCGGAGCCGAGGCCCGACAACGCCTCAAGGGAGACGGCAAGGGTTTCGGCGGCCTGGGCGCGTTCCGTACCGGGGTCCGGGGTCGAGGAGGTGAGGTCCCTGAAGGCTTTGGCAATGTCCAGCATGGAGAGGTTCTCCAGGAAGTCCACCAGCAGATGCCGTTCCGTGTTGGCAGGAACAAGCAGCAGCAGCGTCGAATCAGCTCCGTCCACCAGGCGCTCGATGTTCAGGCGGTCGTCCGCCCCCAGGGGTTCTTCGGTCAGGATGACGATGGGATCACTCATGGCCTTAGCCTAGTCCTGCGCACCTGGGGCCGCACGCCCGGGCCGCGGCACGCACCGCCGGCAAAATGCGGGCAACACCGCAGGGGGCGGTAAGAATAGGAGCATGGCTTCTTCGCAGCGCACCCGCCGTTCCCGCACCGCCGCCTCCCCGGAGCCCGCCAGGATGTCGCTGCGGACCAAATGGGCCATTGGCGGCACGATCGGCGGCGGAGCCCTGGCAGGGTTGCTGGCCACCGGTTCTTCGGCGCTCGCCGTGTACTTTGCCCGTCGGGTCATCACCCCCGCCCGGCAGCGTACGGCGGACCAGGAAGTGCTGGCCGTCATCCGGGACGGGCAGGCCCGGCAGGTGATCTTCGCCGCCAGCGACGACACCACCGTGGAGGGTACGTACGGGTTTTATTTCGACGGCGGCAAAGGGCACGCGCGCATCGGCCGGATCATTTCCTACTCGCCGGCCGAACGGACGGTGCTGCGGGAGGTTGAAGCGGTGTACAGCGGCGACCTGGAAAAGGCCCGCTGGGGCTGGTGGAGCGGTGCGCTCCACCCTGACCCGGCCGCCGCGGGGTATCCCGCGGAGGACGTCCTGATTGACGTTGACCGGGGCCAGGCCCCAGCGTGGCTGGTCCGGGCCGGGGGCAACCCCCGGACGTGGGCCATCATGGTGCACGGCAGGGGCGCCAGCAGGCAGGAGGCGCTGCGGGCCGTGGGCCCGGCGCTGGAACTGGGGCTGACCAGCCTGCTGGTGTCCTACCGCAACGACGGGCTGGCACCGTCGGCGGACGACGGCCGGTACGGGCTCGGCTCCACCGAATGGCAGGACATCGAGGCAGCCATCGGGTACGCGCTGGCGAACGGTGCACAAGAAATTGTGCTCTTCGGCTGGTCGATGGGCGGCGCCATCTGCCTGCAGACCGCGGACCTCTCCCGCTACCGCCACCTCATCCGCGCCATGGTGCTGGATGCACCGGTGATCGACTGGGTCAACGTCCTGGCCCACCACGCCCAGCTGAACCGCATTCCTTCCCTGGTGGGACGCTACGGGCAGCTGATGCTCGGCCACCCACTGGGCCGCCGGCTCACCGGCCTGTCAGCCCCCGTGGACCTCAAAGCCATGGACTGGGTGTCCCGGGCCGTGGAACTGCGGACGCCCACCCTGATCCTGCACAGTGTGGACGACGAGTACGTCCCCTACCCGCCATCCACCCTGCTGGCCGAGCGGAACCCGGAGATGGTGACGTTCGAGCCGTTCAGCCGGGCCCGGCACACCAAGGAATGGAACGTGGATCCGGAACGCTGGGAGCGGCTGGTGAAGGCGTGGCTGCGGCAGCAGCTGGCACCCCGCCGTAACCCCGGGGCCAACTGACGGGCCCGTCCTGCGGGCAGTGGGCTAACTTCCGCCGGGTTGCAGGGCATCGTCCTGCCACGCCGTCACGTTTCGCCACACGGCAAGGCGTCCCACCGCGGCGGACGCACCCACCGTGGCCCAGAAACCCAGCGCAGCCAGCGTCCAGCCCAGCCCCAGCAGGCCGCCCAGGACCCAATAGGTGAGGGTTGGCACGGCGAAAAAAGCCGCCACATGCAGCCACTGGTTCTGCACGGGCCGCAGCAGGAACGCCAGCAGGGCCGCCAGCGGCGTGGCCACCAACAACGCGGTCCCGAAACCGTAGACCACCAGCATCATGATCATGCCAGGCACAAAGTTCGCGCCGCCATCAGCCTGCCGGGACGAGATAATTTCCTGCGTCACCTGGACAATGCACAGGCCCGCCACCCACAGCACCACGGCAATCAGCCAGCCTTTGATAAAAGCGAACGGACCCAGGACCACCGGCGTCCTGCCGCCCGGCCTGCGCTCACGTCCACCGGAGGGCCGGCCGTCCGGCCCGCCCTCCGGTGGACGTGCCGCCTGGTGCTCAGGCACGCGAGCCGATGGCCGCCGTGACGGCAGACGTAAGCCGGACCAGGTCAGCCGGCGCCAGTTCGATGTCCAGGCCCCGCCTGCCGCCGGAGACCAGCACGGTGGCCAAAGCCAGGGCACTGCTGTCCAGGACGGTGGGGGAGGGCAGCCGCTGGCCCAGGGGCGAGATGCCGCCCAGCACGTAGCCCGTGCGGCGCTGGGCCGCAGCCGGGTCAGCCATGGCGGCTTTTTTGGCTCCCAGGGCAGCTGCGATGGCCTTCAGGTCCAGGGTCCCGCTGACGGGGACGATGCCCACGGCCAGCCTGCCTTCAACATCCACCATGAGTGTTTTGAAAACCCGGGCCGGGTCCACGCCCAGGGCCTGCGCCGCCTCGGTCCCGTAACTGGGCGCTGCCGGATCATGCGTATACGGGTGCAGCACAAAGGGAACCCCTGCCGCGGCAAGTGCCGCTGTTGCAGGAGTTCCCTGTGAGGTGTTCTTCCGTGCCATCAGGCTGCGTCAGCGGCCGATGCCCGACGCTGCGGAGACCTTGCGCTTGATCCGGCCCAGCATGGCCGTCATGCCGCGCATCCGCAGCGGCGTGATGGCCCGCGTGAGGCCCAGCAGCTCCGGCATGTCATCCGGCACCGCCAGGATCTGCTCCGCGGAGAGCCCGTCCAGGCCCTCGTGCAGGACCCCGGCGAAGCCCCGCGTGGTGGGGGCTTCGACCGGTGCCTTGAAGTACAAGTGGACGGGGCTGGCCGGACCGGCGTTCTTTTCCGTTTCAATGGTCAGGAACAGCGGCGACTGGCACTCCACCACCTGCTCCAGCAGCTCGGGGTGGTCCTTGAGCCGGTCCGGAAGCTGGGGGAGTCCCTCCGAGAATTCCAGCAGCAGCTGCAGCCGTTCAGGCTCGGTGAGGGCCTGGAAGTCGTCAACGATTGCCGCCAGGGCGGAAGGCAGGGCTTGAGTAGTCATCAGCCCAAGTCTACGTCGACGGCGGGTCAGACTCCCGTTGTGACGGCCACGGAGCCGCGCTCGGCGCCCTTGACGATGGGGACGCGCACGGCGTTGCCCCATTCAGTCCAGGAACCGTCGTAGTTGCGGACCGACTCGAAGCCCAGGAGGTACTTGAGGGCGAACCAGGTGTGGCTGGAACGCTCGCCGATCCGGCAGTACGCCACAACATCGTCGCCTTCGGTGAGCCCGGCCTCGCCGAGGTACAGGGCCTCAAGCTCGGCGCGGTCCCGGAACGTGCCGTCAGGTGCGGCGGCCCGAGCCCACGGGATGGACGCTGCGGTGGGAATGTGGCCGCCGCGCAGGGCGCCCTCTTCCGGGTAAGCGGGCATGTGGGTCCGCTGCCCGGTGTACTCCTCGGGGGAGCGGACATCGATCAGGGGCTTGCCCAGGTGTGCCAGGACATCGTCCTTGAACGCACGGATGGGGGCGTCGTTGCGCTCAACCTCGGGGTACGTGCCGGCTGCCGGGGACGGCCTGTCCCGGGTCAGTTCCCGCTCCTCCGCCACCCACTTGTCCCGGCCGCCGTCGAGCAGGCGGACGTCCTGGTGCCCAAAGAGGGTGAATACCCAGAGGGCGTAGGCTGCCCACCAGTTGGACTTGTCGCCATAGATGACCACGGTGCTGTCGCGCGAGATGCCCTTGGCTGCGGCCAGGGCCGCGAACGCGGCGCCGTCAACGTAGTCACGGGTGACGTCGTCGTTGAGGTCGGTGTGCCAGTCGATCTTTACGGCGCCGGGGATGTGGCCGGTCTCGTACAGCAGGACGTCCTCGTCGGATTCCACCACCACCAGGCCGCCGTTCTCCACGGCGCCGTCGGCCAGGGCGGCGGCGAGCCATTCGGTGGAAACCAGGCGTTCGGGGTGGGCGTAGGCTGCGAACTTGTCGTTCTGTTCAACCGCGTAGGGCATGTTTTGGCCTTTCATTGAGAACACGGGAGCACCGCGGGACCAGCATTGGGACCTGCTCCCACCCTAGCCAGCGCCCGGAACGATGTCCGTATTCCGTTAACAGGGCGAAATGTTGCCTTGGTCACGCCGCCGTGGTCCCCCGGCGGCAGCGCCCGTCCGCGCCGGGCATTGCCGGTATCATTTCCCGGGACCACCCACCAGCAGAACGGACCACCTTGGTACAGATCGAACAGCTCGCCGCCCGCACACCGGCGGTGTCGGTGGATGAACTCCTCAAAGGGTTCTTCCCGTCGCCGCGGTTCGGCCAGGTGTCCTTTGAAAGCTACCGGCCGGATCCCAACCAGCCCAGCCAGGCCGCTGCTGTCCACGCCCTGCAGGGCTTCGCCGAAGGCGTCGGTACCGGCGGCGGGGGTGGCCTGTTCAAGAAGCTGTTCGGCAAAAAGGACGAATCCCGTGCGGGCATCTACCTTGACGGCGGATTCGGTGTGGGCAAAACCCACCTCCTCGCCTCACTCTGGCACCTGGCCCCGGGCCCCAAGGCGTTCGGCACCTTTGTGGAGTACACCAACCTGGTGGGGGCGCTGTCCTTCCGCAAGACCGTGGAGGCCCTGAGCAGCTACAAACTGGTCTGCATTGACGAGTTCGAACTTGACGACCCGGGCGACACCGTCCTGATGTCCCGCCTGATGCGGGAACTGGCCGACGCCGGCGTGAAGCTCGCTGCGACGTCCAACACCCTGCCTGGTTCCCTGGGCGACGGCCGGTTCGCCGCCGTGGATTTCCAGCGCGAGATCCAGGTCCTGGCGGACCAGTTCGACGTGCTGCGGATCGACGGCGAGGATTTCCGGCACCGCGGCCTGCCCGCCGCCCCCGCCCCGCTGAAAAACAGCGACCTCTCGGCCCACGTAAAAGCAGAGTTTGCCGGCAAGACGGTGGCCGACGATGAGTTCAGCACCCTGCTTGCGCACCTGGCCGGGGTGCACCCCAGCCGGTACCGGCAGTTGATCAGCGGCATCGACGGGATCGTGTGGCGCAACGTGGAAACCATCACCGAGCAGTCCGTGGCCCTCCGGTTTGTGGTCCTGGCCGACAGGCTATACGACAAGGACGTGCCCATCCTCGCCAGCGGCGTGCCGTTCGACAAGCTGTTCACCGAGGAAATGATGACCGGCGGGTACATGAAGAAGTACTTCCGTGCGGTTTCCCGGCTCACGGCACTGGCCCGGGAAGGCCAGAACCACGAACCGTCCTGACCCGTCTGCTGCAGGCGGCCGCCGGTTTCAGTCCGCTGCCTGCCTGTCCGGGCGGAGTGCTGCGCGCACCACCAGCCCTGCCACCAGGGCCCAGAAGGCAGAGCCGATGCCGGCAAAGGCCAGCCCGGACGCTGCCATCAGGAACGTAACGGCCGGAGCGATCCGGTCTTCCGGGTCCGCCAGGGCCGATGAGATGGAGCCTGCCAGGGTGCCCAGCAGCGCAAGCCCCGCTACGGCTTCGAGCATTCCGGCTGGTGCCGCGCTGACCAGGGTGACCAGGGCGGCCGAGAAGGCTGCCAGCACCAGGTAGGCCAGCCCGGAGGTGAAGCCGGCCAGCCAGCGCCGGCTCCGGTCAGCGCCCGCTTCTTCCCCCGCTGCGAGGGCGGCGCTCAAGGCTGCGAGGTTGATCGCGTGGCCGCCGAAGGGCGCCCCGAGCACCGTCCCTGCACCGGTGACCAGCATCGAGGGCCGCCACGGGGTTTCGTAGCCAAAGGACCGGAGCACCGCCACGCCCGGGATGTTCTGGGATGCCATGGTCACCACAAACAGCGGCAGGGCGATCCCGGCCATGGCCTGGAGGCTGAAAGCGGGCGCCGTCCACACCAGGGCAGGCAGGAGGGCGCCGTCGCCCAGGCCTGTACCCGTGGCGGCCAGCGAGATCCCGATGACCCCGAGCGCCACCACCAGGGCCGCCGGAACAGACCAGCGCGGCGCAAACTTCATCATGGCCAGCCAGCAGATGATCACCGGGGCCACAAACAGGGGAACACTGCCCAGTGCCTTGAATGGTGCCAGGCACAGCTGCAGGAGCACACCGGCCAGCATGGCCTGCGCCAGCGACGTGGGAATCCTGGCCATCAGCCGGCCGAGGGCGGGCACCAGGCCCGTCATGGCGATCAGTACCCCCGTCGCCAGGAAGGCGCCGACGGCGGCCGGCCACCCGCCGTCGACCGCTCCCGACGTTGCCAGCAAGGCCGCCCCGGGGGTGGACCAGGCGAGGGTCACCGGCACTTTGGCGCGGAAGGACAGGACCAGGACGCCCAAGCCAACGGCCAGCGTTACGGCCAGCAGGCCGGATGCGGCCTGGCCGGCATCCGCGCCCACCGCACGAAGGCCCGCCAGGACCACGGCGAACGATGAGGTGAAGCCCACCAGCGCGGTAACGGTTCCGGCCACGATCGGACGGGAATCCATTCCGGAAAGCCTGCGTGCCGGTTGCTGCCGCGGTGGTGCGGGTAATTTCGCCATGAGGGCAGGTTACCGGCGCGGCCGGGCGGACGGTGAATCGGTCCCGCTGGGCGGTAGCTGCCTGATTAAACGCCAAAGGCGCGGGCGCCGCCTCCCGGCGGGACCCGCGCCCCCTTGACGTGCTAGGGCAAAACCCTGGCCGAATCCTTTACGGAGCCCTGTCGACCGGCGGAACCGGGTTCACAGGGGCCGGCGGAACCTGCTCATTGGCAGGTGCCTGACCGGGGGTACCGTTTTTGTCCACGAGTTTGGAAGCGCCATCCTGGATTTTGTCCACATGACCGGCGTACTTTCCGCCCGTCTTGGTATCAACAAAATCGCCGGCCTTGGTGATGCCGTTCTTGATGGCCTGCTCGTTTCCATGGATAAGACCCTGAGCCTTGCCCTTTAGATCGTCAATCAGTCCCACGAGCACCTCCCTTCAATCGCGGAGCCAGGTCGCTCCTCCGCCTTCGATCCTAGCCCCGGAACCAGCAGGTGCCAAGGAAAACAGTGGGTTTAGCTGTTCGCCCGCAGCGGATGCCAGTGGCTGGCGGGTGTCGAAAGGGCACAAAAAAAGCAGCTCCGGAAGAGCTGCTGCAAGTGTGGGCGATACTGGGATCGAACCAGTGACCTCTTCCGTGTCAGGGAAGCGCGCTACCGCTGCGCCAATCGCCCGGAACCGGGAAAACCGGTCAATGGGATTTCAGAGCGGACGACGAGATTCGAACTCGCGACATCCACCTTGGCAAGGTGGTGCTCTACCAGCTGAGCTACGTCCGCGTCTGCAGTTTTCCGGCCGGAACCGTTCCAACTGCAAGGAGGCAAGTTACCTTGCCGAGTGGGCGATACTGGGATCGAACCAGTGACCTCTTCCGTGTCAGGGAAGCGCGCTACCGCTGCGCCAATCGCCCATTGCTTCCAGTGTGACCTGGAAAGCCATGGTTTTTAACCGAGGTGGGTACGGGATTCGAACCCGTGTGAACGGCTTTGCAGGCCGCTGCCTCGCCTCTCGGCCAACCCACCGTGTAGGCGCCCATTCCGAAGAATGATTGCCATGACAGTGTCCTGCGAGCGGACGACGAGATTCGAACTCGCGACATCCACCTTGGCAAGGTGGTGCTCTACCAGCTGAGCTACGTCCGCATTTTGGAGGCATGATTCGCTGCCGTTCCCGGCATTTCCTCGCGTTCCAACGAGTAAAAACAATATAGGAGGTTCCGGGATTCTCCAAATCGCGGGTCAGCTTCCGGCGGTGGCAGCCTTCCTTCCCAGTAATGGCGCGGAACTTGAAAATTACAGTCATGTAATTCCCGACGCCGTTCACAGCGCAAAGAGGGTGGCGACGACCAGTCGGGACTGCTTTGGCCTGACGCGCCACCTCTCATTGGTACCGTGAGGGGAGTGCGGAACCGGCCGCCGTCGGCCGATTTTTCAAATGCCCCCGGCGTCGGCTAGCATTCAAGTGCATCAGGGCGATTGGCGCAGTGGTAGCGCGCTTCGTTCACACCGAAGAGGTCACTGGTTCGAACCCAGTATCGCCCACCGCAGAAGGTCCGTTTCCGCTCGTTGAGAGCGGGGACGGACCTTTTTTGTGCCCGGTGCCAGACCCCGGAGATATTGTCGGCCCCCTGTGAAAGAGTTTCCTGTATGACAGATCCACTCCTCGCCCACGCCACCGAATACGGGCGGATGTATGCGCGGTCCACCTCGGAGCAGTTTGCCGTGCCGTCCATCACCAATGTCATCGGTCAGCAGCCGCACGGCCTCGATGGCTGGTTTGGCTACATGGGGGCAAGCAGCCTGGCCAAGGACCCGCTGCTGGCAGACAGCCTGGGCAGTCCGGCAAAGATCCGGCAGGCCGTGAACCGTGCAGCCAAGGCAGCCGAAACGTACCGTGATGACGCCGCCCGCCGCGGGGACAGGGTGCACAACTACTGCGAGCAGGTGGCCCTGCGGGCACTGGGCCGGCCGCACACCATGAAGGAAACCCGGGAGGCGCTGGCAGCCAACGGCGAGGAATCCTTCGCCGTCCGGTTCGATGAATGGTGGGAACTGTTCAAGGTGGAACCCATCGCACCGGAGATCACGGTGTGGAACAGCACCGTGGGCTACGCCGGGACGCTGGACCTCGTGGCCCGCATCAACGGCCGGGTCTGCCTGATCGACTACAAAACCAAAGGCACCACCCGGGACGGGCAGGTCAAACCCCTGGACGACAAAGTGGTGATGCAGCTGGTGGCCGGCATGAAGGCCGAGGAAAGCCTGCTGGACGCCCAAGCCGGCACCTGGGAGCCGTGGCAGCACGGCGACGACCCCATCCTGCTGGCCGTGGCCATCGGGGAAACCGAGGTCCGGCCCGTCCGGGCCAACCCCGAGGTCCTGAAGCACCACTGGTGGAAATTCTGCGCGCTGCGCCGCGTCTGGGAGCTGAACGCGGACACCGTCAGCGCCGGCACGGCACTGCTCACCATCGCCCCGCCGGCGCTGGCCCACGCCCGCACCGGCTAGCCAGGCGCGAGCACCTAAACTGGATGGGTTCCCTTTGCCGCTCAACGTGAGGAAAAACAGCGCATGGCTATTCTGAATATCCGCATCATCGGCGATCCTGTGCTGCGCACAGTTGCCGATCCCGTGACGGATTTCGGGCCGGAGCTGGCCAAACTCGTGGCGGACATGACCGAGACCATGGAGGATGTGGACGGCGCAGGGCTGGCCGCACCCCAGGTCGGCGTCAGTAAAAGGGTCTTCACGTACCGCATCAACGGCGTGGAGGGGCACATCGTCAATCCCGTCCTCGAAAACAGCGAGGACTTCCAAGCGGACCACGTGGAAGGCTGCCTGTCCATCCCCGGCCTGGGATTCCCGGTCAAGCGGTTCCGGACCACCCGCATCACGGGCGTGGACAAGGACAACAATCCGGTGGAGGTGGCCGCCGAGGACCTGCTGGCGCGCTGCTTCCAGCATGAAAACGACCACCTGGACGGGGTCCTCTTTACGGACAGGCTCGAGGGTGAGGACCGCAAGGCGGCCCTCCGGTCCATCCGCAACGCCAACTACGACGCCGTGACGGAGCGGACCACAGCCAAGCGCGCCAAAACCGTCGGATCCAGTTTCGGCGGGGCCGCCTTTGGCGCCGGCGCCGCGGGCACCAAAGGGTGAGGGTCCTTTTTGCGGGCACCCCTGCCGTCGCCGTCCCGTCCCTCGAGGCCCTGGTGGGCGCGGGCTTTGACGTTGTTGCGGTCCTGACGCGGCCGGACGCCCCGATCGGCCGGAAACGCGTCCTCACCCCTTCCCCCGTTGCGGCGCGCGCCGCTGAGCTGGGCATCGACGTCATCCGCGCAGCCCGGGTGGACGCACACGCCATTGCCGCCATCACTGCCGTGGCCCCCGATGTGGCGGCCATCGTGGCCTACGGCGGCTTGGTGCCGCCCGCAGCCCTCACCATTCCCCGGCACGGCTGGGTCAACCTGCACTTCTCCCTGCTGCCCGCGTGGCGGGGAGCCGCGCCCGTGCAGCGGTCCGTGATGGCAGGGGACGACATCACCGGGGCGGTCACGTTCCAGCTGGAACAGGGCCTGGACACGGGACCGGTGTTCGGCACCCTCACCGAGGCCGTAGCTCCCGCAGACACGGCCGGCGAACTGCTGGCACGGCTGTCCCACAGCGGCTCAGTCCTGCTGGCCCAGACGCTCTCCGCCATCTACGCCGGCACTGCGTCGCCCCGGCCGCAGGCCGGTGAGGTCACCCTGGCACCCAAGCTGACGCTCGAGGATGGGCACCTCGACTGGCGCCACCCTGCCTTGGCGCTGAACCGGCAGGCGCGCGGCGTCGCGCCGGAACCCGGGGCCTGGACCCTCCTGGACGGGCAGCGCATCAAGCTCGAGCCGGTCCTGCTCCGCCCCGACGTGACGGCCTTGGCCCCGGGTGCCGTGGCGCTCCACGGCAAGTCGGTGCTGGTGGGAACCGGTTCGCACGCCGTTGAACTGACCCGGATCCAGCCTGCGGGCAAAAAGATGATGGCCGCTGCCGACTGGGCACGCGGTATGGCTTCCCTTGAAAGCGTGGTGTTTGAATGAGCGGCTCCGGCGGCAATCCAGGAGGCGGCGGCAACGCCGGGCAGGGTGTCCCGCGCGGCGGCCGCGGCAACGGCGGTCCGCGCGACGCCAACAGGCGCAACGCCCAGGGCCGCGAACGCAACCGCGGACCGCAGCGCAGCTTTACCGAAAACGCACCGGCCCAGCGCACCCGCCGGGCCGATCCCGCCCGGCTGGTGGCCTTCGAAGTCCTGCGGGCGGTGGCAGCCGAGGACGCGTACGCCAACCTGGTGCTGCCGGCCAGGATCCGCCAGCACAAGCTGGAGAAGCGTGACGCCGGGTTCGCCACCGAGCTGAGCTACGGCGCGCTCCGCAGCCAGGGCACCTACGACGCCATCCTGGCACGGTGCGTGGACCGGCCCCTCGACCAGCTGGATCCCGCCATCCTCGATGCCCTGCGCATCGGTGTCCACCAACTCCTGGCCATGCGTGTTCCGGCGCACGCGGCACTTGACCAGACAGTGGGCCTGGCCCGCGCAGTGATCGGCGCCGGACCATCAGCGCTCATCAACGCCGTGCTCCGGAAGGTCACGGCGCACACCCTTGACGGCTGGCTGGACCTCCTCGTGGCCGGCGAAACCGACGAGACCAAAATCGCCTCGCTCCGGCACGCCCACCCGGAATGGATCGTGCGCGCCATGCGGCAGTCCCTGGTGATCCACGGCAGGCCGGCGTCGGAAATCACCGGCCTGCTCGAAGCCGACAACGCAGCACCGGTGGTCAACCTGGTGGCGCTGCCCGGCCTGGGAAGCCTGGCCGAAGCGCTTGAAGGCGGCGCCACACCCGGCGAACTGGTGGAAGGCTCTGCCCTCTCCAGCGGCGGTGACCTTGGCCGGCTGACCTCTGTGCGGGAAGGCACCACCCGCGTCCAGGACGTGGGGTCCCAGCTGGTGGCCCGCGCCATGGCCGCCGTGGATCTGGACCTGCCGGACGCTCAACACAAGGAAGGGACGGGCGCCGACGGCGAGCGATGGCTGGACCTTTGCGCCGGACCCGGTGGGAAAGCCGCCCTTCTGGCCGCCCTTGCCGGCCAGCGTGGGGCCACCCTGCTGGCCAACGAACCCGCACCGCACCGGGCCAAACTGGTCAGCCAGGCACTGTCCGCCGTACCCCGGGAGACCTGGCAGGTCCGCACCGGTGATGGCCGCGACGTGGGCACCGAACAGCCGGAAACTTTTGACCGTGTTCTGGTGGACGTGCCGTGCAGCGGCCTTGGCGCCCTGCGCCGCCGGCCCGAGTCCCGATGGCGGCGCACACCCAAGGACCTGGCGGACCTAGGTTCGCTGCAGCGGGAACTGCTGGCCTCGGCACTGGCCGCGGTCCGTCCCGGGGGAGTGGTTGCCTATGTCACCTGCTCGCCGCACCCGGCAGAGACCAAAGCCGTGGTGGCCGACGCCATGCGTAAGCGGGACGACCTGGAACTGCTCGACGCAGGGTCTGCGCTGGATGCCGTCAGCCTCACCGGCAACCTCGGTGCAGGCCACGAATCCACCGCCCAGCTCTGGCCGCACGTGCACGGCACGGACGCCATGTTCCTGGCGCTGATCCGCAAAAAGGCCTGACCGCCGGCTTTACGGCACCCCCTCCTCCCAGCCAGCCACTGAAAGGCGCCCCCGTGACGCAATGCTGCATCAACCCGAGCATCCTCTCCGCAGATTTCGTGAACCTCGAGGCGGAACTGCAGCGCATCAGCACGGCTGACGCTGTGCACGTGGACGTGATGGACAACCATTTTGTGCCCAACCTGACGCTGGGGCTGCCGGTGGTGCAGCGGATCCAGGCCGTCAGCCCGGTTCCGCTGGATGCCCACCTGATGATCGCCGACGCCGACCGCTGGGCGCCGGGGTTCGCCGATGCCGGCCTGGCCTCGGTCACCTTCCACGCGGAGGCATCCATTGCGCCGGTCAAGCTGGCCCGCGAGCTGCGCAGCAGGGGTGCGAAGGCCGGCATGGCCCTCCGTCCTGCCACCCCGGTGGAGCCCTACCTGGACATGCTCGAAGAGCTGGACATGCTCCTGATCATGACCGTTGAGCCCGGATTCGGCGGCCAGGCCTTCCTTGACCTGACCCTGCCCAAGATCCGGCGTGCCCGGGCCGCGATCGATGGTTCGGGGATCGGCGTGGCCATCCAGGTGGACGGCGGCATCACCGAAGAAACAATCATCCGAGCCGCGGAAGCCGGCGCCAACGTCTTTGTGGCAGGCTCCGCCGTGTACGGTGCAGCGGACCCGGAGGCAGCCATCACGCGGCTGCGGGAGCGGGGCAGCCGTTCGTTACGCGGAGCGACGGAATAGCCGGCGGCGCCCTGCTGTTATGGCACAATAGCAACACACATACGTGCTCCGGGGTCGGTGTAAGTCCGAACCGGCGGTGATAGTCCGCGACCCGCGAGCCGGTGCTTTTCTTCGGAAAATCCCGGCGGACGGTTGAACTGGTGAAATTCCGGTACCGACAGTTAAAGTCTGGATGAGAGAAGCACGTACAGCTGTACTGTGGTGTCCTTTTTTGGGGCGCCGCAGCCCTCTGCTGTCGTATACCCCCGGAGCCATCGCGGTTCGAACGGGAAGGAACGACACACACATGGACCTCCTGCGATGGCTCTTTGACGCTCAGATCCCCGTTGGGGGATCTGTCCTGATTCTGAGAGAAGTGCTGGGCAACATTTTTGGCCTGGCAAGCGCCTTTGGCGGCATGCGCCGCAAAGTCTGGGCCTGGCCGGTGGGCATCGCCGGCAACCTCCTGCTGCTCACGGTTTTCCTGGGCAACGTCTTTGGCTCCGCGACACCCGCCACGCTGTGGGGCCAGGCCGGCCGGCAGGTGATGTTCATCGTGGTGGCAGCGTACGGCTGGCACCGCTGGAAGCAACGCCGCGACGCCGGCGGCGGGAACACCGCCGTCGTGCCCCAATGGGCCAGCACCCGCACCCGGTGGATTCTGGGCGCCGCGATGGTGGCCGGGACCCTGGCCCTGACGCCGCTGTTTGACCGGCTGGGCTCCTACCCGCCGGTGTGGGCAGACGCGTGGACCTTCGCCGGTTCCCTGCTGGCCACCTACGGGATGGCCCGCGGCTGGACCGAATTCTGGCTGGTCTGGGTGGCCGTGGACATCGTGGGCGTGCCCCTCCTGTTCAGCGCCGGCTATTACGCCAGCGCGTTTATGTACCTGTTCTACGGGTTCTTCACGCTGACCGGATTTTTTGTCTGGTGGAAGGCATCCCGGAACGCCACGTCCTCCGCCAGCGCAGGCGGCACGCCCGCGGCCTCGGTTGAAACAGGCTTCCCGGACCCCAGGGTGAAGCTCTGATGCCCGCCGAAAACGCCGTCGCCGCGCCCTTCCGGGCTGCGGAGGCCCAGGCCATGGCGCAGGCCCTGGACGCCGCGCTGCTGGGCCCGAGGGGCGCCAACCCCCTGGTGGGGGCCGTCGTCGTCGGTCCGGACGGAACCACGCTGGCAACCGGGTACCACCGGGGCGCCGGAACCGCGCACGCCGAAGCCGACGCCATCGCACGGGCTTCGGCGGCGGGCGTGGACCTGGCCGGCTGCACCATGGTGATCACGCTGGAACCGTGCAACCATGTGGGCCGCACCGGACCCTGCACCGAGGCCATCATCGCGGCCGGCATCACGGACGTGGTGTACGCCGTGGACGATCCCCATGATCCGGCCGCCGGTGGCGCCGCAACCCTCCGCGCCGCCGGCATCAGCGTCCGCAGCGGACTGGCCGGCGTGGAAGCGTTTGAGTTGAACCGGCAGTGGTTCGAAGCGGTGGCAGCCCAGCGGCCCTTCGTGACGCTGCATATTGCGCAGACGCTGGACAGCCGGATCGCGGCCGACGACGGCACCAGCCAGTGGATCTCCAGCCCGGCCTCCCTGGCGGACAACCACGCCATCCGCAGCCGCATCGACGCCATCCTGGTGGGCACCGAAACGGTCCTGGTGGACAATCCCCGCCTCACCGCGAGGGACAGCCAGGGGGAACCTGCGGCCAGGCAGCCGGTCCGCGCCGTGATGGGCCTTCGCGGCGTCCCGGCCGGCGCTGCGATCCACGGCGCCGACGGGTTGGCAGTCCATCTGCCCACCCGCGATCCGGCCGAGGCCCTTGGGCTGCTGTACGGAGGTGGCGCCCGCCACGTGATGGTGGAAGGCGGCTCGCGGATCCTGAGTGCTTTCCTCACCGCCGGCCTGGTGGACGAGTTGATCGTCTACCTGGCCCCCACCCTGCTCGGATCGGGCACCCCCGCCCTGGCCGGACTGGGCATTGGCACGCTGGCGGACGCCCAGCACTGGGAATGGGACCAGGCCGACGGCGGATCCGTCCGGACGCTGGGCCGGGACCTCCGTTTGCATTTACGACCGCAGCGCACCGCTGCACCAGAGAACGCCCGCACTTCCGCGGAGCAAGCCCAGGGAGGCAACTGATGTTTACCGGAATTATCGCCGAGCAGGGACATGTGCTCTCAGTCGACCGCAACGGCGACATTAGCGCCACCGTGCGGCTGCATGCCCCCGGCACCACCGAAGGACTGGCCCTCGGCGGGTCCATCGCCGTCAACGGGGTGTGCCTCACCGCCACGGCCATCGACGGCAAGGACTTCAGCGTCGACGTGATGGGGGAGACCCTCATCCGCAGCACCATCGGCGGCCTGGCCGCCGGCGACGCCGTGAACCTCGAACGCTGCGTCCCGGCCGGCGGGCGGCTGGACGGCCATGTGGTCCAGGGCCACGTTGACGGCGTCGGCAGCCTGCGCGAACGCGAGGCCCTGGGCAACTGGGAACGGCTCCGCTTCGGCGTGCCGGGCAACCTGGCCCGCTACATCGCGGAAAAAGGATCCATCGCGATTGACGGCGTCTCGCTCACCGTTACGGCCGTCAGCGAAGCAAACCACCCGGACCCGTGGTTCGAGGTGGGACTGATTCCCACCACGCTGGCCGAAACCGGCCTCGGCGCCAAGTCCACCGGCAGCCCGGTGAACCTGGAGGTGGACGTGCTGGCCAAGTACACCGAACGCCTCCTGGCTTTCCGGACCACCACTGACGGCGACGCCACCGGGGAAACCCGATGAGCGCCGTCGTCCACGTGGATCCGGCCGGCACCCCGGCCGCTGCCCCGTCGGCACTGGCCGCCCCCGGGCTGGCACCGGTTCCGCCGCAGGGCCTGTCCGCCATTGTGGACGCCGTGGCGGCCATGGCCGCCGGGAAACCCGTCCTGGTGGTGGATAACGAGGACCGCGAAAACGAGGGAGACATCATTTTCGCGGCCGAGTTCGCCACTCCCGCCCTGATGGGCTGGACCATCCGGTACAGCTCCGGCGTCATCTGCGTCCCGCTGAGCGGCGAACGGGCCGACGCCCTGGCGCTGCCGCCCATGGTGGCCGTCAACGAGGACGCCAAAGGTACCGCGTACACGGTGTCCTGCGACGCTGCCCTCGGTGTCAGCACAGGAATCTCCGCCACTGACCGGGCCCTGACCGCCCGGGTGCTGGCGGATGTGCAGTCCGCACCGGAATCGGTGACCCGTCCCGGGCATATTTTCCCGCTCCGGGCCGTTGAGGGAGGTGTGCGGGAACGCCCCGGCCACACCGAGGCCGCGGTGGACCTGTGCCGCCTGGCCGGACTCGCTCCGGTGGGCGTGATCGCGGAAGTGGTGTACGACGACGGCGAAATGATGCGCCTGGACGGACTCCGTGCCTTCGCGGCAGAGCACGGCTGCCCCCTGGTCTCCATCGCTGACCTGGTGGCATATCTTGAAGCAGGGGCCGGGGACGCCCCCGCACACAACGTCCGGGATGTTCCGGGCGGAGCAAAGGAGAAACGATGACGGCATCCGCAGCCAGCAGTGACGGCCACCGCGGACGGACCGGCAGAACAGCCATGGCCCATCCGGTCAGCGGCGGGCCCATAGTGCAGCTGCCCACCGCCTACGGTGACTTTGTGGCGCAGGCCTGGACCGACCTGGTGACCGGCGTGGAGCACCTCGCCGTCAGCTCACCCACCCCGCCCAGCGACGGCAAAGCCCCCCTGGTGCGCCTCCACTCCGAATGCCTCACGGGCGACGTCTTCGGCTCCTACCGGTGCGACTGCGGCGAACAGCTTGCCTACGCCCTGGAAATGATCCACGAACAGGGCGGCACCCTTCTCTACCTCCGCGGCCAGGAAGGCCGCGGCATTGGCCTGGCCAACAAAATCAAGGCCTACGCGCTGCAGGAAGCCGGCTTCGACACCGTGGAAGCCAACGAACAGCTTGGCCTGCCCGTGGATGCCCGGTCCTATAACGCCGCCGCGCAGGTCCTGGCGGAGATGGGCCTGCATGAGGTCCGGCTCCTGAGCAACAACCCGGACAAGCAGCACCGGCTGGCCCACGCAGGCGTCAACGTGGTGGAGATGGTCCCCACCGAAGTACCTTCACGGGAGCAGAACATCCGCTACCTGCGCACCAAAAAAGACCGGATGGAACACCGGCTGCTGCTGGACACCACAGTTGTCCCGCTGCCTGTCACCAGCCCCGGCACCCCTTTCAACGACCCCACCGACGCAACGAACTGAACGGAAAAGCACTTACCCATGAGCGGACACGGCGCCCCCGAAATCGACCTGACCACACTCAACCCGGCGGAAACGTCGCAGCTCCGGCTTGCGATTGTTGCCGCCAGCTGGCACACCACCATCATGGACGGCCTCCTGGACGGTGCCCTGCGCGCCGCCAAGGACGCCGGCATCGCAGAGCCCACGGTGCTGCGTGTACCCGGCAGCTTCGAGCTGCCCGTGGCTGCCGCGCGGCTGGCGCCGCACTTTGACGCGGTGGTGGCGCTCGGCGTCGTAATCCGCGGCGGTACCCCGCACTTTGATTACGTCTGCCAGGCCGCCACGTCGGGACTCACCGACGTCAGCGTCGCCACGGGGGTTCCGGTGGGCTTCGGCGTGCTGACCTGCGATACGGAACAGCAGGGCCTGGACCGCGCCGGCCTGGCCGGCTCCAAGGAAGACAAGGGCCACGAGGCCGTCACCGCTGCCCTGGCCACCGCCCTGGTCCTGAAGCAGTACACGTAGCAGATCTCCGGGCGCGGTGTGTATTCGCTCACATCGCGCCCGTCATGCAACGGCCCGGGACGCGCCGTGCGGGCCGCAGCAAGTAGGCTGGTGGGCGTGAAGAATTTCGAGACGCTGTTCGCTGAGCTCAGCGAGAAGGCAGCCACCCGCCCGGAAGGCTCCCGCACCGTCGCTGAATTGGAGTCCGGTGTTCACGGCATCGGCAAAAAAGTCGTTGAGGAAGCAGCCGAAGTCTGGATGGCTGCCGAATATGAATCCGATGAAGCCGCGGCCGAGGAAATCTCCCAGCTGCTGTACCACCTGCAGGTCCTGATGCTCGCCAAAGGCCTGACCCTGGAAGACGTCTACAAGCATCTGTAGCCACCTGCCCGGCGCGCATCACCCTGCCGCCGTGCCTGCTGTGGCCTGCATTGCCTGAACCCCAAGACCCGTTGATCCAGAAAGATTCCCATGCTGCGAGTAGCCGTCCCCAATAAGGGCTCCCTGTCCGAAGCCGCGTCCGCCATGCTCGCCGAGGCCGGTTACCGGCAGCGGCGCGACAGCCGCGAGCTGGTCATGATGGACCCGGACAACGACATCGAGTTCTTTTTCCTCCGCCCCCGCGACATCGCCGTGTACGTGGGGCAGGGAACGCTCGACGTCGGCATCACCGGCCGCGACCTCCTGCTGGACGCGGAGGTGGAAGCCGAAGAACTGCTTCCGTTGGGTTTCGCGGCCTCCACGTTCCGGTTTGCCGGTCCCGTGGGCGACTTCGCCTCGGCTGAGCAGCTGGCCGGCAAACGCCTGGCCACCAGCTACGACGGCCTGCTCCGCAACTACCTCGCCGAACGCGGGATCGACGCCAAGGTGGTCCGCCTGGACGGCGCCGTGGAATCCTCCGTGCGCCTGGGCGTGGCCGATGCGATCGCTGACGTTGTGGAAACCGGAAACACCCTCAAGGCCGCCGGGATGGAAATCTTCGGCGAGCCCATCCTCAAGTCCGAGGCCGTCCTGATCCGCCGGACCGGCGACGGTGGCGCCGCCAACGGCACCGCCAAGGAAATCGAGGTCCTGATCCGGCGCCTCCAGGGCGTCCTGGTGGCCCGGCAGTACGTGCTGATGGACTACGACATCCGCAAGGAACTGGTGGAGCAGGCCGCAGCGCTGACCCCCGGCCTGGAGTCACCCACCGTTTCGCCGCTGCGGGACTCCGAATGGGTGGCTGTCCGGTCCATGGTGCCAAAGAAGGTCACCAACCGGATTATGGATGAGCTCTACGACCTCGGCGCCCGCGCCATCCTGGTCAGCAGCATCCACGCCTGCCGCATCTGATCCTTCCGCGCAGCAGCACCCACCAGCGAACCCCAGGAGCCTCCCATGGCGGTAGCAGTACGTGTCATTCCCTGCCTTGACGTGGACGCCGGGCGCGTCGTCAAGGGGATCAACTTCGAGGGCCTCCGCGACGCCGGCGACCCCGTGGAGCTGGCCCACCGCTACGACAACGCCGGCGCCGACGAACTGACGTTCCTGGACGTCACGGCCTCCTCCGGCAACCGCGAAACCACCTTTGACGTGGTCCGCCGCACCGCCGAGGAAGTCTTCATCCCGCTGTGCGTCGGCGGCGGCGTCCGCGGCGTCGCCGAGGTGGACAAGCTCCTGCGCTATGGGGCAGACAAGGCCGCCATCAACACTGCTGCCGTGGCCCGCCCGGAAGTGATCGACGAAATCACCCGGCACTTCGGTTCCCAGGTCCTGGTCCTGTCCGTCGACGCCCGCCGCACCCGTCCCGGCTCGCAGCCCACGCCCTCGGGTTTTGAAGTAACCACCCACGGCGGCCGCACCGGAACCGGCATCGATGCCATCGAATGGGCGCGTGAGGCTGCGCACCGCGGGGTGGGGGAGATCCTGCTCAACTCCATCGACGCGGACGGCACCAAGGACGGCTTCGACCTGGAGCTCATTCGGCTGGTCCGGGCCGCCGTCAAGGTGCCCATCATTGCCTCCGGCGGCGCGGGGGAGCCCGCACATTTCCCGCCTGCGGTTGCTGCCGGTGCCGATGCTGTCCTGGCCGCCTCGATCTTCCACTGGGGACCGGACAACATGATGTCCCAGGTCAAGGACGCCATCCGCGCGGCAGGCTTCGAGGTCCGCTAACCCGTTGCGCTATCACTTTTGGTCCCCAAAAGGCCGTTTTAGCGACCCTAAGTGATAGCGCAACGTAAGGCTAGAGGCCTACTTCGGCTGACTGCAGGAGCGCGACGGCGTCCGGCTGGCCTTCGAAGGTGACCAGGGCATGGCGCGTCCGGCCGTGGGCGTGCATCAGCAGTTCGCCCGGCTCGCCAACAATGGCCACCGACACGGGTGCACGCTTGGCCACGTGCCGGGGACCGGACGGACGGACCAGGACGATCCCGAGGTCCACGCCGCGGTACAGGATGGCGGCACGCTTCACCAGGTCATCCCAGAGGGCGTCCGAGTAGGCCTCGTCCAGCGCGCGGGGCGCCCAGCGGTCCACGGCGCGGCGGACGTCCTCGGTGTGGACAAAGTATTCGATCAGGTTGGAGCTTTCGTCCAGCGCCCGGATCTTCATGGGAGAGAGCGCCGGCGGGCCGGCGCGGAAGGTGTTGACCAGTCCGGCGTAGTCCTCGGCGGACGTTAGCTTCGAAGCCAGCCGGGACGTGGCCGCATCTGACGCCTTGGCCAGGCGCTTGATGATCAGGCCCAGCCCCACAGCGGCCTTGCGTTCGCGCAGGTAAAGGTGCGCGGCAAGATCCCTGGTGCGCCAGCCAGCACAGAGGGTGGGCGCATCAGGGCCGGCCGCAAGCAGGGTCTCGGCCAGGACTTCTCGGGACGGTTCGACGAAATGCATCACTTGGAAAACTAGCACGAGACGCGCGTACTTGGGCACCGCCGGCCCCGCCGCTGGCGTGCCGCCGTTCACATCCGATCCGGCAACGGCGAAGGCACTAGACTTGACCTGATGTCTGAGCAGCCCGCCCCCGCCCCGTTCCCCGGTTCCGCCACGCCCGAAGCCCCTTCCGCGGACCCGGCGCCGGTCCCTGCCGGCAGCCCGCTGCCCGCTTCCCTCGCCGGCGCCCTGAAGCGCGACAGCGCGGGCCTGGTGGCCGCCATTGTCCAGCAGTACGACACCAATGAGGTGCTGATGCTGGGCTGGATGGACGATGAAGCCCTGCACCGCACCATGACCAGCGGCCGGGTCACGTTCTACTCCCGGTCCCGGCAGGAATACTGGCGCAAGGGCGATACGTCCGGCCACGTGCAATGGGTCAAATCGGTGGCGATGGACTGCGATGGCGATGCCCTGCTGGTCCGCGTGGACCAGGTGGGCGCGGCCTGCCACACGGGCACCCGCACCTGCTTCGACGGCAGGGACCTCGCCGTCGAAACCGGCACCGCCAACTGACGCTCCGGGGCCGTTCCCCGGAACCACGGCACCCCCTCTGCACCCCACCTCCAAGGGCCGGCGCATCCGGCCCGCACAAGAACAGGCGGAACCCATAGCCATGCAGGATCTTGGAACCATCAGCCCCAGCCTGGCGGAGTTCCGCGAACTCGCCGGCCACAGCCGTGTCATTCCCGTCCGGCTCAAAGTCCTTGCCGACGCCGAAACGCCCATTGGCCTGTACCGCAAGCTGGCCCAGGGCCAGCCCGGAACCTTTTTGATGGAGTCCGCGGCCGTGGGCGGGGCCTGGTCCCGTTACTCGTTCATCGGCGCCAGGTCCCGTGCCACGCTGACCACCAAGGACGGCAGCGCCCACTGGCTGGGTGAGCCCCCGGCCGGTGTGCCCGTGGACGGCAACCCCGTGGACGCGGTCCGGGACACCATCGAGGCGCTGCGTACCGACCGCTTTGATGGTCTGCCGCCCTTCACCTCCGGCCTGGTGGGCTTCCTGGGCTGGGAAACCGTGCGGCACTGGGAACGCCTGGTGAGCCCGCCGGAGGATGACCTGCACCTGCCGGAAATGGCGTTGAACCTGGTTACCGACATGGCCGTGCACGACAACGTGGACGGCACCGTGCTGCTGATCGCCAATGCCATCAACTTCGACGACAGCTCCGAGCGCGTCGACGACGCCTGGCATGACGCTGTTGCCCGGGTGAAGGCGCTGCTCGCGAAGGTCAGCACCCCCGTGGCACAGCCCGTCACCGTCCTGGAACCGGCCGCGCTCGATTTCGCCGCCAGCGTGCAGGAACGCTGGGACGAATCCGAATACCTTGCCGCCCTGGACCGCGGCAAGGAAGCCATCGTGGATGGTGAGGTTTTCCAGGTGGTGATCTCGCGACGCTTTGAAATGGAATGCAACGCCTCCGCCCTGGACGTGTACCGCGTGCTGCGCAACACCAACCCCAGCCCCTACATGTACATCTTCAGCCTTGAGGATGCTGACGGCCGGGAATACTCGATTGTGGGTTCCTCACCCGAGGCGCTGGTCACCGTCACCGGCGAGGACGTCATCACGCACCCCATTGCCGGTTCCCGGCCACGGGGCAAAAACGTTGAAGCGGACAAGGCCCTGGCCGAGGAGCTGCTGGCAGACCAAAAGGAACGGGCCGAGCACCTGATGCTGGTGGACCTGTCCCGCAACGACCTGTCCAAGGTCTGTGTGGCCGGGACCGTGGACGTCACCCAGTTCATGGAGGTGGAGAGGTTCAGCCACATCATGCACCTGGTTTCCACCGTGGTGGGCAAACTTTCCCCGCAGGCCAAGGCCTACGACGTCCTCAAGGCCACATTCCCTGCCGGCACGCTGTCCGGCGCGCCCAAGCCCCGCGCCCTGCGCCTGCTGGACGAACTCGAACCGCACCGCCGCGGCATCTACGGCGGCGTGGTGGGCTACCTGGACTTCGCCGGCGACATGGACATGGCCATCGCCATCCGCTCGGCCCTGGTCCGGGAAGGCCGCGCTTACGTCCAGGCCGGCGGCGGCATCGTGGCGGACTCCGTCAACGCCACTGAGGCCCTCGAAACGGTGAACAAGGCGGCGGCCCCGCTGCGCGCCGTGCACACGGCAGGATCGCTGCGGAACATCTCGGCGGAGACCCTGGCCGACGGAGCTGATTCCTGATGGCCGGCGCCGCACCCGCCACCAGCACCAAGGCCACCCGTGCTCCGGCCTGGGCCCGGAAGTCCACGCTGGTGCTGCTCATCGCGGTCCTCGCCCTTGGCGTTTTCGGCACTACAACCCAAACGTGGATGACCGTCACCCTGGATCCCAGCACGGTGGGCCAGGCCGGCGGCTCCCTGGAAGCGCTGGCGGTCCAGGGCAGCAAGGCGGCCACCACCGTCACGGCCCTGGCCCTGGTGGCCCTGGCCGGAGGACTGGCAGCGTCGATTGCCGGCAGGATCGCCCGGTGGATCATCACCGCCATCATCGTCCTGGCCTCGGCCGGCATCGTCGCCGCGGCGGCCACCGTCCTGGCCGACCCGCTTGCCGCGTCGCAGGGTTCCATTGCCGCCGCCACCGGCGTCACCGGCAGCCAGGCGCAGGTGGACCTGACAGTCTTCCCCATCCTGGCCGTGGTGGCCGGGTGCCTGCTGGCCGTGGCCGGGCTCCTGGTGCTGCCCGCCAGCCGGCACTGGAAGGCGCGCACCAAATATGACCAGCCCGCTGCAGCCGGAACTGCGGCGCCGGCCGGGCCCGTCGACGAGATCGACAGCTGGGACCGGCTGTCCCGGGGCGACGACCCCACCTGAACCACGCCGGCGGGGGCCCAGTAAGCCAGCGGGCATGCGCCGGACGGCATACGGCGGCCTGCCGATACGCGGTGGGCCGCCAAAAAATGGCAGAATGTAAGCAGTATTCACCCTGAGGAGATTTCCATGAGCAAAGCACCCGCGTCCGTTTCCCCGTCCGGCACCCGAGTGGTGGCCCCCGGCGCCGTCGACCACAGCCAGGAACTCGGCCACGGCAACAGCCCCGCCGCCTGGACCTGCGTCATCGTGATGCTGGTTGGCGCGCTCATCGCCTCGATCGCCTTCGTTATTGCCAGCACCCCCATCTTCATCGCCGGCGCAGCAGTCATGGTGGTTGGCCTGATCCTGGGCTACGCCATGCGCAAGGCCGGCTACGGCGTCGAAGGCAGCAAGCTGAAGAACTCCGGCCACTGATGGCAACTGTTCTCGACGACATCAACGCCGGTGTCAGGGAGGACATGGACAGCCGCAAACGCCTGGTGTCCCTGTCCGAACTGCAGGACCGGGCCCGTCAGGCGCCGCCCGTCCGGGACGCCTGGCAGGCCCTCGGCGGCACCTCGACGTCCCGGGAACAGCTCAAGGTCATTGCGGAAATCAAACGCCGCAGCCCCTCAAAGGGTGACCTCGCCAGCATCGCCGACCCTGCCTCGCTGGCCCGGCAGTACGCCGACGGCGGCGCCGCCGTCATCAGCGTCCTGACCGAACAGCGCCGCTTCAACGGGTCCCTCGCGGACCTCGATGCTGTCCGTGCCGCCGTGGACGTGCCGCTGCTCCGCAAGGACTTCACCCTGGACGAGTACCAGATCTGGGAAGCCCGCGCCCACGGCGCGGACCTGGTCCTGCTCATCGTCGCAGCCCTGTCCGATGCCCAGCTTGCCGAGTTCAGCGCCCTCAGCGCCGAACTGGGCATGAATGTGCTCGTGGAGACGCATACCGAAGCGGAGATCGAGCGGGCCGCCGCGGCAAACGCACGCATCATCGGCGTGAACGTGCGCAACCTGAAGACGCTTGACGTCGACCGTTCCGTGTTTGCGTCGCTTGCCGGCCGCATCCCGGCCGGGGCAGTGGTGGTGGCCGAATCCGGTGTCCGCGATGCCGCCGACGTCACCCACTACGCCGCCAACGGTGCCAACGCCATCCTGGTGGGTGAGGCGCTGGTCAGCCACGCCACGCCCCAGGAACGGATCGCGGAATTCACCGCGGCCGGCGCCGCAGCGATTGCTTCGCGCCGCTGAGCCCCAGGCCGCCGTGCCCTCCGGGTGCGGCACCCCGCCGCCGGGTCAGCCCGGCGCACCACACTTCCCTTGACCCACCAATTTGAACAGGACGGGACTGATGGCCCACGCACCCTCAGGCAACGCTGATAACAATGCCACGGAAGCCTTCCTTCAGGGCGGTTCCCTGCGCCACGCCCCGGGGCCGTACTTCGGCAGTTTCGGCGGACGCTGGATGCCCGAATCCCTCATCGCCGCCCTGGACGAACTGGAGGAGACGTTCGAGAAGGCCAAAAACGATCCTGACTTCCGGGCCCAGATCGCGGACCTGAACAAAAACTACTCCGGCCGGCCCTCGCTGCTCACCGAAGCCAAGCGCTTTGCCGAGCACGCCGGGGGAGTGCGGGTGTTCCTCAAGCGGGAAGACCTGAACCACACCGGCTCGCACAAAATCAACAACGTCCTGGGCCAGGCGCTGCTCGCCAAGCGCATGGGCAAGACCCGCGTGATCGCCGAAACCGGCGCCGGCCAGCACGGCGTGGCCAGCGCCACCGCCGCGGCACTGATGGGTCTGGAATGTGTGGTCTACATGGGCGCCGAGGACTGCCGCCGGCAGGCCCTGAACGTGGCCAGGATGGAACTGCTGGGCGCCACCGTCATCCCCGTCACCAGCGGATCCCAGACGCTCAAGGACGCCATTAACGACGCCCTCCGCGACTGGGTGGCCAACGTGGACAATACCCACTATTTACTGGGCACCGCCGCGGGGGCGCACCCGTTCCCCGCGATGGTCCGCTACTTCCACGAGGTGATCGGCGAGGAAGCCCGCGCGCAGATCCTCGACCAGGTGGGCCGGCTGCCGGACGCCGTCGTCGCCTGCATCGGCGGTGGCTCCAACGCCATTGGCATCTTCCACGGCTTCCTGGATGACCCCTCCGTCAAGATTTACGGCTTCGAAGCCGGCGGCGACGGTGTGGAGACCGGCCGGCACGCAGCCACCATCACCCTGGGCAAGCCCGGCGTGCTGCACGGCGCCCGGTCCTACCTGATGCAGGACGACGACGGCCAGACCATCGAATCGCACTCCATCTCCGCCGGACTGGACTATCCGGGTGTTGGCCCGGAGCACTCCTACCTCTCCGACATCGGCCGGGTGAGCTACGAACCCATCACCGACACCGAAGCCATGGAAGCGTTCCGCATCCTGTGCCGGACCGAGGGCATCATCCCGGCCATCGAGTCAGCGCACGCCCTGGCCGGCGCCATCAAGGTGGGCCAGCGGCTGGCCGCCGAGGTCGCTGAGACCGGCAACGGCACGGCCCAGGACAGGATCGTGATTGTGAACCTGTCCGGCCGCGGCGACAAGGACGTGGCCACCGCCGCTGAATGGTTTGACCTGTTGGACAAGAATTCCGCCGAGTCGGAAATCGGCAAAGAGGGGGAACAGCTGTGAGCACCGCACAAGCCACCAGCAAAGCGGCGGCAGCCATTGACAAGGCCCGCGCCGAAGGCCGGGCCGCCCTGATCGGCTACCTTCCCGCGGGTTACCCCAGCGTTGAGGCAACCATTGCGGCCGGCATTGCCCTGGCCGAAAACGGCGCCGACCTGATCGAAATCGGGATTCCCTACTCCGATCCGGTGATGGACGGGCAGGTCATCCAGGCTGCCACCACCGAAGCGCTGGCCAAGGGCTTCACGGTCCGCCAGGTCTTTGACGTCGTCGCCGGCATCACCAGCAAAACCGATGCCGCCGTCCTGGTCATGACGTACTGGAACCCCGTGGTCCGGATGGGCGTGGACGAGTTCTCCCGCCGACTGGCCGAGGCCGGCGGCGCCGGGCTCATCACCCCGGACCTGATCCCGGATGAAGCCGCCGAATGGCTGGCAGCCTCGGACAAGTACGGCCTGGACCGCGTGTTCCTGGTGGCACCGTCCTCCACCCCCGAGCGGATGCAGCGGACAGTGGACGCGAGCCGCGGCTTTGTCTACGCCGTGTCCATCATGGGCGTCACCGGTGCCCGGTCCACCGTCAGCACCGCCGCCAAGGACGTTGTGGCAGCAGCCCACGCCGCTGGCGCCGAACGCGTCTGCGTTGGCCTGGGTGTGTCCACCGCCGCGCAGGTCCGTGAGATCGCTGAATACGCAGAAGGCGTGATCGTCGGTACCGCCCTGGTGGCCGCCATTCGCGACGGCGGCGTGGACGCCGTAGCCACCCTCACCAAGGAACTCAGCACCGGCCTGACCAGGGAAGACGCCTAAACCATGCAGACCCTCCTGGCTGCGGCCACCCTGGTGCCCGCCAGCATCCCGAGCCCGGACTGGTCCGGCTTCGACATTCCCCTCCCGTGGGGCGCCCTGCGCATCCACGCCTACGCGCTCTGCATCCTCGCCGGCATTGTGGTGGGCCTCTGGCTGACCTCGCTGCGCTGGGCCCGGCGCGGTGCACCGGAAGGGAGCCTCTGGGACATCGTCATCTGGGCCATCCCGTTCGGCATCATCGGCGGCCGGCTCTACCACGTGGTCTCCTCTCCGGACGCCTACTTTGGCCCGGGCTTCGACGGCACCGGCGACCTCTCCCTGATCCCGCAGATCCAACGCGGCGGGCTGGGCATCTGGGGTGCTGTTGTCCTCGGTGTTGTGGGGGCCTGGATCGGCTGCCGGCGCAGCGGCGTCAAGCTGACGGCGTTCCTGGATGCCGCGGCGCCTGGACTCCTCCTGGCCCAGGCCATCGGCCGGTGGGGCAACTACTTCAACCAGGAGCTCTTCGGTGGACCCACCACGCTGCCCTGGGGACTGCAGGTGGACGCCGACAACGCCAACTTCCCGTCGGGTTACGCCGCCGACACCCTGTTCCACCCCACGTTCCTCTACGAATCACTGTGGAACCTTGTGGGTGTGGTGATCCTGCTGGCCCTGGACCGCAGGTTCAGGTTCCGCCGCAGCAGGCTCTTCTGGCTCTACGCCATGTACTACACCCTGGGCCGGGTCTGGATCGAAGCCATGCGCATCGATGACGCCGAGCAGATCAACCTGTTCGGCATCACCACCCGACTCAACGTCTGGACCAGCATCTTTGTCTTCGTCGCGGCCCTGGTGGTCTTTATCCTGCTGGGCCTCAAGGGCAGGCCAACGCCGGACAGCGTGTTCCTGCCGGGCAAGGAACCGGCAGCGGACGACGCCGGAACAACAGTTGGGACGGCATCCCCAGAGGTCCGGAATCCGGACTCTGCTGTCTCAGATAGTGAATCGCGTGGTAATCTCCCAGATAACCACAGCGGGTCCAGGCACGCTTCCGACCCCACGGAAGATGCCAAGGCGGCACCGGCCGGCACCACGCCGGATCCGGATGCCACGGCTGCCGGAAGATCCGGCAGCACAGCCACCGGATCCGTGCCGGACACCGGTACCAGCAAGTAACCGGTCCGGCCCGGCAGGGCAGCAGAGCCACCGCTCGAAGCGCCCTGAATCCACAGCGTCGTGGGATGGGGCCGAGCCGGACAGCATAGAGCTGCTGCCGGGGCAGGCCTTGGTCAGGGGCCTGCGTAACTGTTAGTTCAGCAGGCCGTGCTGGCCTACAATTTCCAGTAAGTAACACTTTGTTGCGCCCGTCACTTGGCGTGGACACGAGTGGGGCCAATGGCGTCCCTTCCATACGCACTTTCATGAGGAAGGACGTCTCCCATGACCCCAACACCAACGCCCAGCTGGTCGGAACCCGATCAGTCCCAGGCTGCCGTTTCGCCGTTCAAGCGCTTCGCCAACCTGCCGGAGGCACGCGGGCTGTACAACCCGGAGCAGGAGAAGGACGCCTGCGGCCTGGCGATCATCGCCACCCTCCGCGGCGAACCAGGGTACGACATCGTTGACGCCGCCCTCACGGCCCTGCGCAACCTTGAGCACCGCGGTGCCGTTGGCGCAGACGAAGGCACCGGTGACGGCGCAGGACTGCTGATGCAGATCCCGGACGAGTTCTTCCGTGCCGTCACTGAGTTCGAACTGCCTGCACCCGGCCAGTTCGTGGCAGGCACCGCCTTCCTGCCGGCTGAACAGCGCGAAGCCGACGCCGCCAAGGCCGGCATCGAAGGCCTTGCCGCCGACGAGGGCCTCACCGTCCTCGGCTGGCGCGAAGTCCCTGTTGTGGCAGACCTCGTGGGTGCCATGGCGCGGGCCTGCATGCCCTACTTCTCGCAGCCGTTCCTCGCCTCGGCCACCGGCGAGGAGCTGGACCGCAACGAGCTGGACTCCCGCGCCTGGCGGATCCGCAAGCGTGCGCAGAACAAGTTCGGCGTGTACTTCCCGTCGCTGTCCTCGCGCACCATCGTCTACAAGGGCATGCTGACCACCGCGCAGCTCGAGCCGTTCTACCCGGACCTCTCGGACAAGCGGTTCAAAACCAAGCTGGCCATCGTCCACTCGCGCTTCTCCACCAACACGTTCCCGTCCTGGCCGCTGGCCCAGCCTTTCCGCACCATCGCCCACAACGGTGAAATCAACACCGTCAAGGGCAACCGGAACTGGATGCGCGCCCGGCAGTCCCAGCTGGCCAACCCGCTGCTGGGGGATTCCCCCGAAGAGCTGTACCCCATCTGCACCCCCGGGGCCTCTGACTCGGCGTCCTTCGACGAGGTTGCCGAGCTGCTGTGGCTGTCCGGCCGTCCCATCACGCACTCGATCATGATGATGATCCCGGAGGCCTGGGAAAACCACGCCACGATGGACCCGGCCCGGCGTGCGTTCTACGAATACCACTCCCTGCTGATGGAACCGTGGGACGGCCCCGCAGCTGTCTCCTTCACCGACGGCAACCTGGTGGGTGCCACCCTGGACCGCAACGGGCTGCGCCCCGGCCGGTTCTGGATCACCGAAGACGGCCTGATCATCTTCGCCTCCGAGGTGGGCGTGATCGACGTCGAAGCCTCCAAGGTGGTCAAGAAGGGCCGCGTCTCGCCCGGCAAGATGTTCCTGGTGGACACGGACACCGGCCGGATCATCGACGACGAAGAGGTCAAGGCAGAAGTTGCCGCGGCCAACCCGTGGGCCGAATGGGTCAAGGACAACCTGATCGACCTCAACGACCTGCCCGAGCGTGAGCACGTGGTCCACACGGCCGCCTCCGTGAACATCCGCCAGCGCACCTTCGGCTACACCACCGAGGAACTGAAGATCCTGCTGGGCCCCATGTCCCGCACCGGCGCCGAGCCCTTGGGCGCCATGGGCTCAGACACCCCCGTGGCTGTGCTGTCCAAGCGGCCCCGCCTGCTCTTTGACTACTTTGTGCAGTCGTTTGCGCAGGTCACCAACCCGCCGCTGGACGCCATCCGCGAGGAACTGGTCACGTCCCTGACGTGCGCCATCGGCCCCAACGGCAACCTCCTGGACACCAAACAGGTCCGGCAGCCGCAGGTCCAGCTTCCGTTCCCGGTGATCAACAACGACCAGCTCGCCAAAATCGCCAACATCGAAAGCCCCGACGGCGACCGCGTGGCCATGAAGGTCCGTGGCCTGTACCGCCCCGAGGGCGGCGAGAACGCGCTCCGTGCCCGGCTCACCGAAATCTGCGAGCAGGTCTCCGGCGCCATCAACCGCGGTGTGCAGTACATTGTGCTCTCCGACCGGGACTCCAACGCACAGTGGGCACCCATCCCGTCCCTGCTGCTGGTCAGCGCCGTCCACCACCACCTGCTGCGCAGCGCCAACCGCACCAAGACCGCCCTGGTGGTTGAGGCGGGCGACGTCCGCGAAACGCACCACGTGGCAGTCCTGATCGGCTACGGCGCGTCTGCCGTGAACCCGTACCTGGCGATGGAATCGGTGGAGCAGCTCATCAGCTCCGGAGACGTCACCGGGGTCACGGCGCAGGACGGCGTCTACAACCTCATCAAGGGCCTCGGCAAGGGCGTCCTGAAGATCATGTCCAAGATGGGCATCTCCACCGTGGCGTCCTACACCGGCGCCCAGACGTTCGAGGCGTTGGGCCTGGGCCAGGAACTGGTGGACGAATTCTTCGCCGGCACGCACTCCCAGCTGGGCGGCGTGGGTCTTGACGTGATCGCCGCCGAGGTTTCGGCCCGGCATCAAATGGCTTATCCCGAGGGCGGCATCGAGCAGCCCCACCGCCCGCTCCTGGGCGGCGGCGAGTACCAGTGGCGCCGCGACGGCGAGCCGCACCTGTTCAACCCGGAGACGGTGTTCCGGCTGCAGCACGCCACGCGTGAGCGCCGCTACGACATCTTCAAGCAGTACACCAAGGGTGTGGATGACCAGTCCACCAACCTGATGACGCTGCGCGGGCTGCTGAAGTTCAAGGACAACCGGCCGTCCGTTCCGCTGGACGAGGTGGAGCCGGTCTCCAGCATCGTCAAGCGGTTCTCCACCGGCGCCATGAGCTACGGCTCCATCTCGCAGGAAGCCCACGAGACGCTTGCCATTGCCATGAACCAGCTGGGCGGCAAGTCCAACACCGGTGAAGGCGGCGAGGACGTGGACCGGCTGCTTGATCCCAAGCGCCGTTCCGCCGTCAAGCAGATCGCGTCCGGCCGGTTCGGCGTGACCAGCCTCTACCTGACCAACGCCGACGACATCCAGATCAAGATGGCGCAAGGTGCCAAGCCCGGCGAAGGCGGCCAGCTGATGGCGCAGAAGGTCTACCCCTGGGTGGCCCGGACGCGGCACTCGACACCCGGCGTCGGACTCATCTCCCCGCCGCCGCACCACGACATCTACTCCATCGAGGACCTCGCGCAGCTGATCTACGATGCGAAGCGTGCCAACCCGTCGGCGCGTGTCCACGTGAAGCTTGTCTCCGAAGTGGGGATCGGCACCGTGGCGTCCGGCGTGACCAAGGCGAAGGCCGACGTCGTACTGGTTTCCGGGCACGACGGCGGAACCGGCGCCTCGCCGCTGAACTCGCTCAAGCACGCCGGTGTTCCTTGGGAACTCGGCCTGGCCGAGACGCAGCAGACGCTGATGCTCAACGGCCTGCGCGACCGTGTGGTGGTGCAGGTGGACGGCCAGCTTAAGACCGGCCGCGACGTGGTTATTGCCGCGCTGCTGGGCGGCGAGGAATTTGGGTTCGCCACCGCTCCGCTGGTGGTGGAAGGCTGCATCATGATGCGCGTCTGCCACCTCGACACCTGCCCCGTGGGTGTTGCCACGCAGAACCCGGAACTCCGGGCACGCTTCACCGGCAAACCCGAATTTGTGGTCAACTTCTTCGAATTCCTGGCCGAGGAAGTCCGTGAACTGCTCGCGGAACTGGGCTTCCGGAGCCTTGAGGACGCGATCGGCCACGCCGAGGTCCTCGACGCCCGCGAAGCGGTGGACCACTGGAAGGCCGACGGCCTGGACCTGGACCCCATCCTGCACGGGCTGGAGTTCGACGACGACGCCCCGCTGCGGAACATGACCGGCCAGAACCATGAGCTGGACAAGCACTTCGACCAGCGGCTGATCACCATGGCCACCGAGGCCCTGACGGACCGCAGCCCGGTCAAGATCAACGTGGACGTCATCAACACCGACCGGTCCGTGGGCACCATGCTGGGGCACGTGGTCACCAAGACGTTCAGCACCGACGTCCTGGCCACCGACACCATCGACGTGACCCTGAACGGAACCGCCGGCCAGTCGCTGGGCGCGTTCCTGCCCGCCGGCATCACCCTGCGGCTGTTCGGCGACTCGAACGACTACGTGGGCAAGGGCCTTTCCGGCGGACGCATCATTGTCCGGCCGGACCGCACCAACGTGTTCAAGGCCGAGACCAACGTCATTGCCGGCAACGTGATCGGCTACGGCGCCACCAGCGGCGAAATGTTCCTGCGCGGCCAGGTGGGCGAACGCTTCCTGGTCCGCAACTCCGGTGCCACGGCCGTCGTCGAAGGCATCGGCGACCACGGCTGCGAGTACATGACCGGCGGCCAGACGCTGATCATCGGCCGCACCGGCCGTAACTTCGGCGCAGGCATGTCCGGCGGTACCGCCTACCTCCTGGACCTGGACACTGCCCGGGTCAACAAGGAAGCCCTGCAGTCCGGCGAACTCCAGCTCAAGGAGCTGGATGCCGAGGACCGCGACATTGTGCATGGCCTGCTGGTCAAGCACGTTGAAGAAACTGACTCCCAGCTGGCGGCGCGCCTCCTCGAAAACTTCGATGACACCGCCGCCCGCATCACCAAGGTGCTGCCGCGTGACTACGCGGCCGTCCTGCAAACCCGTCTCGACGCCATCGAAGAGGGCCTTGACCCCGATGGCGAAGAAGTTTGGTCTCGAATCCTGGAGGTGACCGGTGGCTGATCCACGCGGATTTCTGAAAGTACGCCAGCGTGAAACCCAGCCACGCCGTCCCGTTCCCGTCCGCATCATGGACTGGAAGGAAGTGTACGAGGCCCAGGAAAAGGGCGTCCTGAAAAGCCAGGCCGGCCGCTGCATGGACTGCGGTGTGCCGTTCTGCCACCAGGGCTGCCCGCTGGGCAACCTCATTCCGGAATGGAATGACCTCACCTGGCGGGACAAGGGCGAGGAAGCGATTGAGCGGCTGCACGCCACCAACAACTTCCCCGAGTTCACGGGCCGGCTGTGCCCGGCACCCTGCGAGGCGTCCTGCGTCCTGGGCATCAACCAGCCGGCTGTGACCATCAAGCAGGTTGAGGTTTCCATCATCGACGAGGCGTTTGAGAACGGCTGGGTCACCCCGCTGCCGCCCACCCGCCTGACCGGCAAGACCGTGGCAGTGGTGGGCTCCGGCCCGGCCGGGCTGGCCGTGGCCCAGCAGCTGACCCGCGTGGGCCACACCGTCGCCGTGTACGAACGCGACGACAAGATCGGCGGCCTGCTGCGGTACGGCATCCCCGACTTCAAGATGGAAAAAGAGCAGGTTGACCGCCGCGTTGAGCAGATGAAGGCCGAAGGCACCCGCTTCCGGACCGGCGTTGCGGTGGGCACCGACGTGACATGGGAGCAGCTGCGGAGGCGATACGACGCCGTCGTGGTCTGCACCGGCGCCACCGTTCCCCGCGACCTGCCCATTCCCGGCCGGGACCTGGACGGCGTGCATTACGCCATGGATTACCTGGTGCCCGCGAACCGTGTGGTGGCGGGGGAGTCCGTCGAGAACCAGATCCATGCGCAGGGCAAGCACGTGGTCATCCTGGGCGGCGGCGACACCGGTGCGGACTGCCTGGGCACCGCCCACCGGCATGGCGCCGCGTCGGTGACCACCCTGGCCATCGGTAAGCAGCCGCCGGCGGAACGAGCCGGGCACCAGCCCTGGCCCACATTCCCCACCCTCTTCGAGGTGGCCAGCGCCCACGAGGAAGGTGGCGAGCGGACGTATCTCGCTTCCACCGTTTCGTTTGTGGGGGAGGACGGCAAACTCACCGGCGTGAAGGTGGCCGAGACCGAGTTTGTGGACGGCAAGCGCCTGCCCAAGGCCGGCACCGAGCGGGTCATCCCCGCAGACCTGGTGTTCCTGTCGCTCGGCTTCACAGGCCCGGAGCAGGCAGGCATCACCGACCAGGTGAACGCCGAGTTCGACGGCCGCGGCAACGTATCCCGCGACGGTTACTACATGACCAGCACCGAAGGTGTGTTTGTGGCCGGCGACGCTGGCCGCGGACAGTCCCTGATTGTGTGGGCCATCGCCGAGGGCCGCGCCGCGGCAGCCGCCGTGGACAAGTTCTTGATGGGCAGCACCATCCTGCCGGCACCCGTGGCGCCCACCGACCGGGCCATCGCCGTCCTGTAGATAGGCACCGAGGGTTCACCTCGACGACAACTTAACCAATGCAAGTTACCAATAGGGTAGGTATATGAGACGCGCAAAAATTGTGGCCACGTTCGGCCCGGCAATTGCCAGCTACGAAAACACCCGGGCGGTGTTGGAAGCCGGCGTTGACGTCGCCCGGATGAACATGAGCCACGGTGACTACACCGTGCACGACAGCACCTACGAGAACGTCCGCAAGGCCGCCTCGGACCTGGGCAAGCCGGTTGCCATCATGGCCGACCTGCAGGGTCCCAAGATCCGCCTGGGCCGCTTTGTTGATGGCCCGCACGCCCTCGCCGTCGGTGATGTCTTCACGATCACCACCGAGGACGTCCCCGGCACCAAGGAGATCTGCTCCACCACGCTGAAGAGCCTCACCGAGGACGTCAACGTTGGCGACGCGCTGCTGATCGACGACGGCAAGGTGGCGCTGCGCGCTACGGCCGTGGACAACGTCAAGGTGGTCACCGAAGTGACCGTCGGCGGCATGGTGTCCAACAACAAGGGCATCAACCTGCCCGGCGTTGCCGTCAACGTTCCCGCACTGAGTGAAAAGGACGAGGACGACCTGCGTTGGGCGATGCGCCGCGGCGTTGACCTGATCGCCCTGTCCTTCGTCCGCGACGCGCAGGACATTGTCCGCGTGCACGAGATCATGGACGAAGAAGGCCGCCGCGTGCCGGTGATCGCCAAGATCGAAAAGCCGCAGGCCGTGGAGCAGCTCTCCGAGATCATCGACGCGTTCGATGCGATCATGGTGGCCCGTGGCGACCTGGGCGTGGAGCTTCCCCTGGAGGAAGTGCCGATCGTGCAGAAGCGCGCCATCGAGCTGGCCCGCCGCTGGGCCAAGCCGGTCATCGTGGCCACCCAGGTACTGGAATCCATGATCGACAACCCGCGCCCCACCCGCGCGGAGGCCTCCGACTGCGCCAACGCCGTCCTGGATGGTGCTGACGCCGTGATGCTCTCGGGCGAGACCAGCGTGGGCAAGTACCCGATCGAAACCGTCAAGGTCATGGCCCGGATCATCGAATCCACCGAGGTCCACGGCCTGGAGCGCGTCCCCCCGCTGGGGACCAAGCCCAAGACCCGTGGCGGCGCCATCACCCGTGCCGCCGTCGAGATCTCCGACCAGCTGGACGCCAAGTACATCTGTGCGTTCACGCAGTCCGGTGATTCGGCACGCCGGCTTTCCCGCCTGCGCCCCATCAAGCCGGTCTTCGCGTTCACCCCGGTGGAGCAGGTCTGGAACCAGCTGGCACTGACCTGGGGAATCCAGCCGGTGCTGGTGCCCATGGTGGACCACACGGACGAGATGACCGCCCAGGTTGACCGCAGCCTCCTGGAAATGGGACTGGTGGAAGACGGTGACCTGGTGGTTATCGCTGCCGGTTCCCCTCCCGGAAAGGCCGGTTCCACGAACTCGCTGAAGGTGCACAAGGTGGGCGACCTCGCCGACTCGACCTACACGGGCGAAGCGACCAGCAACAAGGAAAAGCTCGGCCCCTGGCCGGAAAAGAAGAAGAAGTCCTAACAGGCTTCTGAATGACAAAAGGGAAGGTCCCCGCCGCGGCGGGGACCTTCCCTTTTAGGTCTGGTGTTTTGTGCGGCCTTAGTTGACCTGGTTGATGATGGTCTCGGCCACTTCGCGCATGCTCAGGCGGCGGTCCATGGAGGTCTTCTGGATCCAGCGGAATGCTTCCGGTTCCGTGAGGCCCATCTTGGTGGTCAGCAGGCTCTTGGCGCGCTCAACCAGCTTGCGGGTGGCGAACTGCTCCTGAAGGTCGGAGACCTCGCTTTCGAGGGCCTTGATCTCCTCGTGGCGGGACAGGGCGATCTCCAGGGCGGGGATGAGGTCCGCCGGGGTGAAGGGCTTCACCACGTAGGCCATGGCGCCGGCGTCGCGGGCCCGCTCCACCAGTTCCTTCTGGCTGAACGCCGTCAGCAGCACCACGGGGGCGATGCGGGCCTTGACGATCTTCTCTGCCGCGGAGATGCCGTCCATGACGGGCATTTTCACGTCCATCAGGACCAGGTCAGGCTTGAGTTCCTCGGCGAGCTGGACCGCCTTTTCGCCGTTGTCCGCCTCGCCCACAACGTCATAGCCTTCGCCGCGCAGAATCTCGATGATGTCGAGGCGGATGAGGGTTTCGTCTTCAGCCACAATGACGCGGCGCGCCGGCTGGGACGTGGATTTTGACTCCGTCTGTTCAGTCACGGGATCTCCTTGGAAAGGTACGGCGGGACATCACTATCTTAGGTGCCACCGCTGCTGTACATGGCCTGCATGGTCAATTGCGGCGTCAGCGGCGCGATTCTGGGATTCAGCCTATCTGCATGTAGAGTAATTCCGCGTACATGGAGTGATCGCGTTGCTCACAGTTCCTTCGTGGGGTTTCCGTTCCCCTCCGTGTATTCCGCGCCCGAGTGGCGGAATTGGCAGACGCGCCGCACTCAAAATGCGGTATCGAAAGGTGTGTGGGTTCGAGTCCCACCTCGGGCACAGTATTGTCGCAGGTCAGGGGCCTATATGGCCCCTGACTGTGTACAAAACCCCTAAAAGTGTGTACAGCGGCGTAGCGTTTTATGCATGGCCAGCATCTCTACACGCACCAAAAAGGACGGTTCAAAGTCCTTCATGGTCCGCTGGCGTGACCCCAAGACTGGCAAGGCCCAGGGCCTTACTGTGGCCACTGAATCCGAAGCAGAAACGCTAAAGCGACTGCTCGACGCGAATGGGCAGAACTTCGAAGTCGCCCAACATGCGATCCTTACCAACGCGAAGCGCGTACCAACTGTTGGTGAGGTTATTCAGGAACACATCGACCTGCTGATCCGGCCGTCCAGTGGCACGGTGAAGACCTATCAAACGATGCTCGACTTGCACGTGAAGAAGGTCATAGGCCACGTTCCCGTGGACAAGCTCGACTACCGACTCATCGCTTACTGGGTGAAATCGATGATGGCCAAGGGCCGCTCCCCAAAAACGATCAAGAATGTGCACGGCCTGATCTCTGCGTCGATGAATACCGCGGAGATGCTGGGGTACATCACGCGCAATCCTTGCCGTGGGGTGCAGCTGCCGAGCGTCGAAAAGGCCGAGGACGAAATGATGTTCCTCACGCACGCGGAGTTCGGTTTGATCATGGACGGCATGGGGGAGCGGTACATGGACTTCACTAACTTCCTGGTGATGACCGGGACGCGATTCGGCGAGGCGACGGCTCTGACCGTTGCGGACATCGATCTGCTGGGCAAGCCGGCCACGGCTCGGATCAACAAGGCTTGGAAGCGGGATGGGCAGAACCAGTTCTATATTGGTCCGACGAAGACAGGTGCCGGCAAGAGGACGATCGGGTTGAACCCTGCTCTCGTGGACCTGTTGATTCCTTTGGTGGCTGGACGGCTCGGCGGCGATCTGCTGTTTACGACGCCAAAGGGGGAGCGGATCGTGCACAAACTGTTCTGGCACCACTACTGGATGCCGGCGGTAAAGGCAGCCCAGGATCGCGGTCTGAGGAAGAATCCACGCATTCACGATCTACGGCACACGCATGCGTCGTGGTTGATTCAGGACGGCGTGCCCATATTTACGATTTCCCGTCGGTTGGGCCATGCCTCCACCAGGACTACAGAGGGCGTTTATGGGCACCTCATGCCTGAGGCCCTGCAGGCTGGGGCGGACGCTACGGAGCGGTCGGTGTCGGCATTTATGCGTTAGTGCGCTGAGCTTTTCGGGTTCCCTTACGAAGCCATGCGGTTGCGGGCTCTAGTCCCTATGAGCCGAGTGTTGGTGTTGCTTCGCTCACGGACATCTCCGGCCGGACGTGAGCCGGGCGATATCTCACTAATCCGGGCGATCTCCGCGATGTGCTCAGACGTGAACACGATCTTTCCCTTGCCCCAGCACGCATGTGGGAAGCGTCCCGCAGCAGCGCCGTCACGCAGCCATCCTTCGCTGCAGCGCATGAGCGCCGCAGCTTCGGCAGGTTCAAAGAATTCCAGGTCCATTGCAGTCCTCGTGGTGTTTTTCGACTTGGTCTTTCATGCGTCTCTTCGCAGATGAAGACATGACGTAGAGGCTAAAGCCTTGCGCCGCCCCGGGCGGTGTTCGACCTCGAGCAACAACTCGCGCTTGCGCTGCTGGGTGACCGTTAGTGCAGCTCGTTGCACTTCGGACACCCCGGACGTTTGTTGCCTCGCAGGGAGGTGGTGATGGATTGAAGGATGGCACGGAGGCGGCGATGCAACCGCTTGGCGTGCCAGCATGGTGGGTCGCAGGTCGTTGTCGTGCCAACGAAGATAGTATTGATGAAACTAAAGACGACCTTTCGGCGAATGCGAGGGGCGGGAGACCTGGGGGATGCATGCTACTGACGCCCAACTGGCGCGAGTGGTATCACTTCCGTCACCAGCAAGCATGCTTCGAGTCGGGAACCGCTTTTGAAGATTATGTCTCCAAGATCTTGGGTCTATTTCACGACGATTTCATGAATCCAGCCCCATCAGGAACTCTCGGTGATGGCGGCTGCGACGGTTTGGCAGAGTCAGGGACTATCTTCTACGCCTGCTATGGACAACGCCCGGGACGGAACGCGGAACGGGAACTCGCTAATAAGATCAAAACGGACTTTGCCCGAGGTTTCGCTGAGTGGGCCACGTTCCAGGTGTGGCGGTTTGTCACCAACGCCCAAGTGGGCCCCCTAGCATCCAGAGCGGTCATGGATCTCCAGCAGGCCTATGGTCCTGCATCGGCGCGTCCGATCGTGATAAGAGTCGTCAAACCTGAAGACCTCTGGTCCAAAATGGTCAGCGAATATGACTTTGCGACTCTCAATGCACTTTTCCCTGGAGCGCCCGGCGTCGAGCACGTGGAACTCGCGGATCTGCTCCCTTTGCTCGATTCACTTGGGTCAACCGATCAGGAGCTTGAGTTTGTCGGAGAAGTGCTCCCTGTGCCCTCGGATAAAATGGATTTCAATCAACTGCCGGAGGCGAGCCGAATCGAGTTTAATGCTGGCCGGTTACTCGCTCCCAGGATTGAACGTTGGTATGAAGAGTCGTCCGACCCTAATTTGGCCGACAGACACGCCAAACGATTCCGGGCGCTTTATCAGGAAGCGCGGGAGGTCACTGGGAAACCTGCAGAAATCTTGGAGAGGCTCTACGTCTTCGTGGCAGGCCCGAACTTCCGAATGGACGGGCGCCGCGCCAATGCCGCTTTTTCAGTTGTCTCCTACTTCTTTGATGGTTGTCATATCTTCGAAACGCCGGTAGACGACCTGGGGGATCAGGAGACTTCTAGTGCTGCTTCCGACTAAAGGTGTTTCCCCTGAGCGCGCTTTGCTAACAGTAGGATCCGAAATTTTGGCGCACCTGCGAGGGCCTATGACTGTCTCAGCGCTCTGGGACGCCTACAACGCACGACCTCGCACGTCGCTGCGTGGGACTCGCGTCACCTTTGACTGGTTCTCGCTCGCCCTTTCAACCCTTTACACGATCAAGCTTATCGACGTTAACGAAAACGGATACATTAGGCGGACCAATGTTTCTTGAAAAATTGACTGCTTCCGACAACCGGTTCAAAAGTCTACACTTTCGCGACGGTCTAAATATCCTTGTTGCTGATCGCACGGATCTTTCTAATCAGGGTGATAGTCGAAACAGCATAGGTAAGACGAGCTTCGTTAAGATCCTGCGATATCTTTTGGGCGGTGACTTGCCGTCGGAATTCAAGGCGGTCGAATTGAGTGAGCACTCGTTCACGGCAACCCTCTCGCTCCCGGGCCTATCGCAGGGTGATGTAGACACCGTCGTGGTGACGCGCCCAGTCTCTCCCACGACTCGGCTCAAGGTATCAGGATGGTCGGGCCTTGAAACCGATGACCTGCACGTCGACGAGTGGCGGGCACTGCTCTCGGACAGAGTCTTTCACATACCGAAGGAAGCCACCCGCCCCACCGTGGGCCTCCTTTGGGGTCAGCTCATTAGAAGCTACTTTGGCAACCCTATAAAGTCACACCAAGCTGAGGCTGATTGGGAGTCTGGTGTCAGGCTGGGCTTTATGTTGGGTCTTTCGCCCGAAATTCTATCCGGTGCTGGCGGGATCAACAGGCTTGACAAACAGGGGAAGGCGATCAGAAGTGCGGTAAAGGAGGGCGCGCTTACCCACTTATCCCTCGATGAACCAACACTCCGAGCCCAGCTTGCGACTGCCCGACGTCAGCGCGATCGCATGGAGAATGCCCTCCGGAGTTTCAAAGTGGACGACCAGTACGCTGAACACCAGCTGGAAGCGGATGGGTTAAGCGGCGCTATCCAGCAACTCAACGACGAAGCCCTGGCATTACAGCGGCGGAATGGTGAACTGCAGGCCGTGTTGCTGGACGAAACAGGGGCTGGCGACTCAGAAGGAGTGAAAGAAAAGCTGGTTCGGGTATATGCCGAAATTGGGCTCGTTCTGCCCGAGACGGTTATGCGGCGTTACGAAGAGGTGGCCGCATTCCACGAGTCGGTCGTACGCAACAGGCGGTTGTTTCTGGAACAGGAACACGAAAACGTCGCGGCAAGGCTTACTGCAATCGACATTGAGCGTAGGCGGTCCGACGATCAGCGTTCAAAGGTGATGAAACTTCTCCAGGAAACCGTAGCGCTCGACACGTTTTTGACTGCTCAACGCGACCTCGCGAAACAGGATGCCGGCGTCGCGGATCTCGAGCGGCGACTGGAGACGGCCAACTCCGTGAACACCATCAATGAGACCATTAAGCTCAAGACCGCCGAGCTGGTCACATCCGTTAGATCCGAGCTCAATGAGCGCGAAGAGAGCCTTGACCATGCGATTGCCTTGTTCGGCGCCCTGGGGGCAGAGATCTACACAGATCGGGAGGCTTCTCTCCTCATCTCACCGACTACTAAGGGCATTCTAAGCATTAAGCCCCGAATATCCGGCGATGCAAGCGTGGGCGTTTTGAGCGTTGAGACGTTCATTTTAGATATTGTCTGCGCGATGGCAGCTATCAGCGTCGAGCGGGCACCCCGCATCCTTGTTCACGATAGCCACCTCTTTGATGCTATCGATGGACGACAGGTGGCTTCATGCCTCAACATTGGAGCGCGTTTGGCTGAACAGTGTGGCTTCCAGTACGTTGTGACGTTAAATTCTGACTTCTTAGATACGGTAGAAAGCCAGAGCGAGGGAGCATTTGACGCTGCTCCGTACATCTTGGAAACACGGCTCACCGACGAGTCAGATACTGGAGGACTATTCGGGTTCCGCTTTGGATAGCGGCGAATTGCTGCAAGTCTTCAAGACCTGAGAGCAGTAGTCGTGCGGATGCAAATGTCGCCTTACCGACGTCGACTCAAACACCATTACTCAAGCATGTTGGCCGTTTGGTTAGTCCGATAGTCTGCGAGCTGGGTGTTGCATTGCATCGCGAATTCAACGTGGGTCCCGCCCGAGTTGATGACAGCGTTCCTGGCGAGGCGCTCCTCCTGCTGAACGCAACCGGCGGGCGCGCCGTGAGGCAGAAGGCCGATTGCACCAGGACGTTCTGCTTCCTAAATCACGTCAACAATATTGGAGGAGCCGCCGTTCGACGCCGCGCATGCCAGCGGCTCTGGACATGTCCAGAGCTCGGGCGTTCAATTGATTTGAGGGTTCGAGTGCGCTGCTAGCTCCGTCCGCTTCGAAGCACGACGAACCAGGGGAATCCATCACTGGGGATGCCATGAACAACAACCCATATCCCTCAGGACAATCGCCGGCGGAACGCGCCGCGAGAGCTTTCGGCAGTCTGACGCTCCCGACCCACCTGAACCTGGAACGACTCGTCGAAGTGGTCGAAGGCGTCCGGCATCGGCCTATACAAATCGAAGCTGCCCGGGCGCTGAACGGAGGATCGATCTGCGGTTTGTGGCTATCCACAGACGAAGTAGAGATAATCTTGCATGCCGTCAGTCCGTCTGGGCTGCACCGACAACAGTTCGTCCTGCATGAACTCGGACACATGGTCTTGAGGCACGATGAACTAGTCGTCCCAGCAGACTACATAGAAGTCCTCTTCCCGAACCTCCCGCCAGGCCTTGTCTCTCGCGTACTCGCCCGAAGCAGCTTCACCGATGACTTGGAAGCCGCCGCCGAATCGCTGGCGGATCTATTTGCTGCGGCAATCAGAAACAGCGCCAGGGAGCCAAGATCGTTCGAGAGGGTTTTCGAATGATCCAGATTGTGGCTGCAGCTCTGATTTGGCTACTCGTCATCTGTCTCCTCCCTGGAATCAGGAGACGCCGCGATCACAGCGTGTTGACGGCCGCAATCACGATTTCAGTCGCTCTGACGCTCAACATCGACCAGGTCTATGCAGGCATGGATTCGTTGTTGGGTGGTCGTAACTTCGTTGACCTCGCGGCCAATGTCTCCATGGTCGTTGGGATCTACTTTCTCTCGCGGGCAATCATTCGTGCGGCGACATCAGACGAGACGGTAGAGAAACGAGACACTCTTGGCTTGATTCTTTTGACCGTTGTGATCGTGGGCCTTGCAGCCAGCTTTAGTGCAATCGTCACCCGGGGTAGTTCCACTCGTTTCATGGTGGATTACGGTGACCAGTGGTCTGCTGCCGTCTACTCATCCGTGCAGTTCGTTTATATCGGCTACGTGGTTAGCGTTACCGGAGTTACCTGTTTCCGTTTTCGTGGCGACATGTCGAGGCCCTACTTCCGCGCGGCTTTTACCTGCATCGGGGTTGGCTGTAGCTTTGCCGTTCTCCTTGTATTGCTGGTGCTCGTCATGGACATCCTGCATTTGCAAGGGCGCCTGGATGCTATGCGTGCGATCTCGCCCATTTATGATGCGGCGGTCGTTGCCGCCATGACTTTCCTGTGCGTAGGTCTGGCCATCCCGCCCGTCGCGCGTCGAGTCCTACGCCGTAGGGAATCGGTGACTGAGGAGGAATTGGTCAGTGGCCTCTCGAAAATCTGGGAAAAGACCACCAAGAAACGGCAAGACGTTCGGCTCGTGCGAGACACCGAAGTGACCAGCCAACAGGACCAAGCCCAAAAGCTCCATAGAATGCTTGTTGAAGTACAGGACGCACTGTTGGTCGAGCCCGGGTTAGGCAGCTCCTTGGACATCCACGACCTCAACGTCTTGAACGCTGCTGAGAGCTACCTGGCGGGACCTTTCGTGGGCCAATTACCGGTGCGTCGACGGAAGGGGGAGCGGGCTACATGACGGATGATGCAAATTCCTCCGAGACCCCGCAGACCAGATTGGCACGAAAGCTCAATCTTCTTCTTGACCTCTACGAGGCCGAGGGATCGGAGGCATTGACCTACCCCGAGATCAATCGGCATATGAGTCAGCGTGGAACGCCGCTGTCCCGCTCCCGCTGGGCCTACATGCGCAGCGGGGACAGCTCGTTGGCGACCGATCCCGTGCCGCTTCGCAACCTTGCAGAGTTCTTTGGAGTGGACCGTGATTACCTCTTGGACGATGCCGGGGAGATACCAAAGCTCGTAGACTCTCAGCTGGAACTTCTCCGTACCCTGCGTGAGTCACGTGTGCGGAACTTCGCCGCTCGTCAGTTGCAGGGGATCTCTTCGGAAACCCTGGTGAGGCTCCGCCAAGTGATCGACGAACGCAAGAGAGCTCAGGGGATGGACGATGCCGACAGTGACAGTCGTAGGGCCTTAACGGTTGGAGTTCTTGCTGCATCCGGGGCTTTGCTTGCTGGCGTCGCCAGTGCAGCGTACTTCGCTCGTCAAGTCGTAGTGCCAAAATACATCCGTCGTGAGGGTCTGGACGTTCGGGCCGTGCACACCAATGGAGACGGATCTCTAGAAATCGAACTCCCCGCTACGGAACAAACGAGAGCGCCGGGACGATACAGCTTATGGTTTGACCAAGGAAGAGGTCATGCATGTCTAGGGTCGTTCGTTGAGTCGAACCACGATCGAAGCACAGTAACCCGGGCGGTTGAGCGAGTGGACTCGGGAGACCTCAAACTGGCCAGCGCTGGGATCTGGAGTGGGTACGTTTACTCGAAACCTGAGCAACTTGGTGTGCCGTATGAAGACGTTGAGATTCCCGTCGAGAATGGTATCGCCCCTGCTTGGAGGTTCGATCCGCCCCCCAGTGTTGAAGCATCCGGTGCCTGGGCCATCCACATCCATGGCATGGGTGGCAAGAGGGCGGGCACTCTTCGCGGCATACCGGTCGCAAGGCGTCTGGGACTGACGTCGCTGGTTGTCTCGTTCCGCAATGATGGCGACGCACCGCCGTCGTATGATGGCCGCTACAACCTCGGCCAAGTTGAGTGGCGCGACGTCGAGGCCGGCATCAATTACGCCATTTCCAATGGCGCTGAACGCATTGTCCTTTTTGGGTGGTCACTGGGCGCTTCCATCGCCCTTCAAGCAGCGGCCCTGTCGCCGAGTTCCTCGCGAGTAGCCGGGATGGTTCTCGACGCGCCGGTGTTCAACTGGCGAACGACCCTGGCAGCGAATGCCAAGGCGGCCGGACTTCCTCGGCCACTTGTGCACCTAGGCTTCACCATTCTCCGGTCCGAGGCCCTTCGGTGGGTGACCGGCCTTGCTGCACCGATAAGTCTCGATTCCCTAGATTGGCTGGCGCGAGCAACTGAATTGAACAAACCGGTCCTCGTACTCCATGGAGAGAAGGACGACACAACGCCCTTCGAAGCATCCAAGAAAGCTGCCAGCCTGAGGCCGGACCTAGTCAGATTGGTGGAATTTGAGTCTGTGGGCCACTCTCTGGAGTGGAATGTCGACCCAGAAAAGTGGGAGCGATCGGTCGAGGAGTGGTTCTACGGTCTCCCGCTGACTGGCTCTAGTCCTGAACAAGCGGGAGCGCAGTCGTAGGAGGCATTTGCACTGAGTACTGGGCCGCTAGGTCGATTAGCTGACACTCGACGAATGAGGCGTGAGCGGAGTAACGCTCGTCGGCCAAAGCCTGAATGTAACCAGCAGACTCAAGGACCAGGAGATGACGCCGAACCGTCGCTCGAGAAGCCTGAAGTCCTAACGCCAAGACGTCAGGGGTCGATGGCCCACTTCTGATGAGGAAGCGAAGGATCTGGCTCCGTCTTCGGTTCATCAAGATGGATGTCGACATTCAAACCACGGCTCAGGTTTGGGGGATGCTTGCTGTAGACGGGTCTACAGCAACAGGATACGCCTCCTGTAGGCAGCGGACTAGATTCGAGGTGGGGCTGATTGTTTAGTCACTGCGCTCGCGGAATACTGATGGCAACGCAGCGTATTTCTATTGGAACGAGGCAGTGGAGCATGCCGGCAAAGGACGCTAGCCGCAACGGCGAGTTGTCACCACAGACGACCCTCGCCCGCCGACTAAATCTGCTGCTTGACGTAGTTGTGGCCGAGAGGGGGTCCCCAGTTACTTTCAGGGAGATTGAGGCTGGACTCCGAGCTCGAGGAATCAAGATCTCCAGGGCCAGATGGTTCTACATGAAGGATGGAACTGGGCGCTTGGTCAGTGATCCGCAGCTGCTGGCCGCTATCTGCCAGATGTTCGACGTCGATCCCTCCTATCTGCTGAACGGCGTCGAAGGCGACATTCCCGACCGCATCGATTCACAGTTGGAGTTCGTGAAGTCTCTGAGAGCGGCGCGAGTGAAGACGTTCGCCGTTAGGACGCTCGGCGACGTTTCGCCGGAAACGCTGCGTGCCATCACCGAGTATCTGAACAAAGACATCGGCTTGCACCCGAATGGCGAGCGGGCCGCGGCTACTCCTCCAAGACATACCGAAGATGGGCGTCCAGCAACTCCTTGATGCGGGCAGGATTGGCCGAGTAGCGAGGAGAGCGGCCATGCCGCCGCCCGGCTTCCACATCGACCTCAATCGCGCGGACCTGTTCAAGGGCAATGAGGTGTTTGGCGACGCTGGGTTCGCCGGCGCTGACCGCTGCGACGATGTCCCCTCTAGATGCAGGACCGTTTGCCGTCAGGAATCTCAGAATCTCATTCCGGGAGCGGTTCCCGAACGTTGCCACGGCGTCTTCAACGTCAGGTGACCAGGCGTCGTCGTGAGGCTGCGTGATCCGTGGCATGGCTCCATTCTTGCTGAACAACATGCAAAAAGTAAGAACTGGGATCTTGACGATACTTTAATTATCTTCGACAATACTCTTTAGAAGCTTGTGTTGTGGTCAGTGTCGTCACTGCCACGTTGAGTCACCACGTCTGGTGGCGCTGGAGATATTCGAATCCGTTAGTCGAAGCGGTGAGAGCCATGAGCCTGGAACACCTGGCGGGCAATGCTGAAATAGAGATCTCAAACCCATCCTCGGTGGACATTTCGCTGCTGAATCCGGTGACACCGACCCTGCGAGTTTCCGTCGACCAAATGATGGGAGCAGTCGAAGGCGTGCGTCGCTACGTCATCTCGCACCTGACCCGGATCGGCCGCTCGTGCGATGTGGACGATGTCATGCAAGACATCAGGATGGCTGTCTGGGACGGGGTGGCACGCGGAAATTACCGACAGATCCCTGGAGTTCCGTTCGGGGCCTGGGTGCAAGGCGTAGCCGGGAATGTCTGCGCAGCGCACGTCCGCAGGGAACTCGGCCACAAGACGCTGCCGCTACTTTTGGATCTTGGCAACGGTGAGAGTCCGGGGCTTGTTCAGCAGCTAACGATTCTGGTCGTCTCACGTGATTACCGCGATGCCGAGGAGATCATCGACCAAGAATGGGCCCATATGGTTCTTGGGCTGACTCGGGCCGCCGTGTCGGCTCCGGTATGGCGCCTCGCGGTGGGCAGCCTTACCGAGCCGCGACGATACGCCCCTCCGTCGCCGCAAGACCGTCGCCGCTGGAATGCGGTCACGGTGGTTCGGCAGACTGCAAAGACGATAAGCCAAGCATTGGATGTAGATCCTGAAGCCGTGTACGACATGCCAGGTCTGTGCCGGCACGCCGTTGGTTGTCTGCCGAGTCCGCTGCTGCGGGGAGTGGCCGAAGCAATCGTTCTCCCTGAACATCACGGCGTCGAACGGCAGGTTGCCATCGCCGCTGTTGCCGAGGAGTTCAAAGTGACTGATCGATATGTGGCAGTTCAAATCGGCACGGCCCGTCGCCTGTACCAAACGGCATGGAGAGTCATTCGCAGTTCCATGACTTCGGCTGTTTGAGTCATGTTGCTCATTGGCGAGCGGAGCCATGGACCGGCTTAGGAGGCAGACATGGTGAAGTCCCTTTGGCGCGGGCGACGGACTCGTCGGTGGATGTTTGGCCTGGCACTGACGGCTATCCTAGGCGCCCTCATCCTCGTTCTGATCGTGCCGCGGGAGTCCGCATCTAGGAACGGCTTGGGTGTTCCATCGGCAGAATCTTTGTCGCCGCGGACTCTGCCGAGTGTTTCCCCGACGCCTACGGCGAAACCAACGAGGTCAGCTCTACTCACTAAGGTGCCTGCGTCCGTTCCGCCTGTCACAGCCGACTATCGCGCACTTGCTTCCGCGGCCGCAGAGGCCATCTATAGCTGGGACACCCGAAGCTCGTCCTATTCGGATGTGTACGCTCGAATTCGAGGTTGGTGGTTCGTCCTCCCCGACGGATCAAATCCGTTGGCCGTGCTGGTCCAAGAGTTCGAGGCAACGGGCATAAACGCGGGGTCCTTCGCTTCGCTTGCGGGCCAAGGTGCCTACAGGGAGGCAACGTTCGAATCCATGGCATGCGACAACGAACTCGTAAAAGTTCGCGAACATCCGGCTCCATGGGCGGGGCTGCATGTCTGTACGGTTCGACTCAAGGTCGTCGACCAGACAGTCAGTAGCAGCAATTCCTACACAGCGCCGGTCAGCGTGATGGCTAATTGCCCGCCGGCAGCAACCGCCCCGCCTGATAGATGCCAATTGGTTGGCTTCTATGCCTCGACTAGCCGGATCGTCTACTGATGCCGCATCCGGCTGTGGCGATGGCCCTAGTCAGGCGCCGAACGCTCGTACGTGCTGCAATCGCCGTCGTACTCGTCATCGTGCTTTCCGTTGGTGTTGTTGTCGGCGCCGTCGCTCTAGCCTTGGCAGGCGACAAGCCGGAATCACCTGTCGGGTGTGTGTCGAGTAGCGGCGCTGTAACACAAAGCGTCCTCGGCGACAGTGGATCTCGGCCGGATGGTCAAGCCCTTGGACTCTCCGCAGGGCAGATTGCTGTGGCGCAGGGGTACATTTCCGTCGGGAAGCAACTTGGCGTTCCTCGGGAGGCGATGGTGATCGCCATTATGATGTCTCTCCAGGAGTCGACCCTCCGGATGCTCGCCAATGCGAATGTCCCTGCGTCATTTCAGTTTCCACATGACGGGGTTGGGAGTGACCACGACTCAGTAGGTTCGGCACAGCAGCGGCCAGCGGCTGGATGGGGAACCGTTGCAGAGCTGATGGATCTTTCTTACAACGCACGGGCGTTCTATGGAGGACCATCTGGACCGAATCAAGGCAGTCCTCGAGGTTTGCTGGATGTGCCAGGCTGGTCTGCGATGAGCAAAGGGCAGGCGGCCCAAGCAGTCCAAGTCTCTGCGTTTCCCGAGCTCTATGCTCGATGGGAGCCGCAGGCGACAGCCATTTTTGACCTGCTGCAGGGTGCCACCTCGTTCCCGACGTGCAGCGCGGGGGAGAGCGGCCCACCAGATTCGGTCTCCCCAGAAGGCTTCCCTCAAATCAGGCAGGACATTCTACGTTTCACCCAGGCAGGCCTGGGCGGCGCTTATGTCTGGGGTGGAACGGCGTTCAAAGCCTGGGATTGCTCGGGATTCGTGCAGTGGATCTATCGGCAGGCTGGGATCGACTTGCCCCGTGTGGAGCAGTGGCGCGTAGGACGAATGACCGATACCCCTCAGATCGGAGACCTTGTGGTGCAAAATCCTCAGGGGCCCTATAACTGGGGGCATGTAGGGATCTACGCTGGCGACGGAATGATGTACAGCGCGCTCAACCCGTCCGTCGGTACGCTGCTGCATCCAATCGACTGGAATCCGGGTACCGCGTACTTCAACCTGTTGTCGTGAATGTCGTCGTTTGACGTGTAGGACGAATCGCTTCCCGTCACGTCTAACATGCATTTCCAAGACCGCGAGCCGTTCTTGACTGATTTCCTTCCATCACGTCGAGCTTTCCCGGGACTGTCAAAGTCCCCCGTACGAGAACACTAAGCAAATGTAATTTCTTCGGTTGCGCTCGCCCGCCACGGATGGACAAAGGCGGAAAACTCGAGGGACGACCTCCCATCGAACCCAGGCCCTGCTGTATTTCCTACCATAGTCTTGAACTGTGAAAACGCCTGAAGAGGAGCGCCTGGCATTATTTCTGCGTAAGTACGACTCCGCACGTATAGACCATTCTTATCTACTTGTGTATCGCCGTGAGGACGTAGCACCAAGGGCTTTCGCTTCGATACACGAGCGCCTCGACGCCTGTTTGAAGTTTCTCAACACGAAGGCGCCTAATGGACAAGAAGGTCACTACAACGCCGATGATTCGCGGGAGCTATTGGGCCTCATACAGGAGGTCAATGAGTTGCTGCGCGCCCTGCGCATGGTCGGCCAGGATCTCGTAGTCCGGCCAGAATACGCGGAGACTCTAAGAGCTGCGGCTACTTGGCTTCAACCGTCCCACGGCAGCCCCGTTCCTCCGGGCTTCACACCGGTGGAGGTGGATCCTTACGCGCCGATGCTCTGGCGTAAAGAGACAGCGCTGGCGGTGTCTGGGGGCGCCAAAGTCGAGCTGAAGATGGTTGGTGCAGGGGCATTCGCCATGGTTCACAAGTTTGTAGACCCGGCCTATGGCATCACGCTGGCACGCAAGAAGCTGAAACCCGGAGTCGACAATCGCGAACGGGCCCGGTTCCGACAGGAGTTCGAACTGATGAAGGAGCTGAAATTCCCATACATTCTCGAGGTCTACAAATATAACGAAGCTGATGGCTCCTACTTGATGGAGTATTGTGACTCGACTTTGGAGCAATACGTGTCACGCCGAAATAACAAGGCCAGTCTGAGCCTCGCATCCCGCAAACGGATCGCTCTGCAGTTCCTCTATGGTCTGAACTACATCCACTCTAAAGGACACTTTCATCGGGATCTCAGTGTAAACAACGTCCTTGTTCGGGTTTACACCGAATCCGCCGTACTTGTAAAACTCTCCGACTTTGGTTTGGCCAAGCGTGAAGGATCCGAGTTCACCCGGACCGAGACTGAACTAAAAGGAACAAAGCTCGACCCTGCGCTCGACCGATTCAAAGACTTCGCGGCCGTCAACGACATCTACTCTGTGGGGTTCATCCTTCAATTCATATTCACAGGCCAAAAACACGTCGGTGGGAAGTCTCAAGTGGCAGGCATCGTCGCTAAGTGCGTGGATCCGGAGCCAACCCGCAGATTTCAGTCGATTCTCGAGATCATAGGGGCCGTCGAGAAGATCGAGGCCCCCGTGACTGCGTCTCAAGCCGACACCGCATCTAGCGCGCTTCAACCTATTGAAGGGCAGACGCTCAAGGATACGGGTCAAGCGGAAATCGCCGAAGCTCCAGCTTAATTCAGGCAGACCTTCGTAGCGCTCGAGACCCGACCAAAAAGCCGATGCTAGCGGGAGCACCCACGCCGCTCTGCAGCGCTCCAGACGTGATGGCGGCCAGGCTTAGCTCTGGTTGCGTTTCGGTTTCAGCAGAGGAAATGGTTTAGAGGTCGGGCAATCAACGAATTGCGTGCCTAGGGCCGCATATCTTGAACCAACTGGTTCATATAACCGATCTTTTTCTCTAGTCCTGCTCCTTCTTGATAACGTCACGTTGGGAGGACATAGATGAAATTTCGCGTCGTAGAAGGTTTCGCGAGGCCCGAGAGCCTACGCGACGAGAGCCTCGTCATCCTGCGAAAAGACAATTGGGATGACTTCGGGTTCAAAACGCTTTTCCAGGCAGAGTTACTCACAGCCGAAGGCGAGCTCATTGAACTTGGGCCCGTTAAAATTCTGAAAGCTGGCCAGACCAGCGGTTTCACACCGTTCAGCGGGGCGCTCTTGGACGCCTTGGACAGTTCTTACTGTTCTCTCGGCCAGGACGTTGAGTACTACGAGAAACTGGCCTCGCTTGCGGAGACCGAACGCGCGGAGTTTCTTAAATCGATCCGTGACGCGGCCACGGATAGCGGTATAGCGTCGGCATTTTCGTCTGAAGAGGGCTGGCAGGTATCACTACTTAGGTTCGGGCAAGCTGAGCACACGCTGGCGAATGGACGTGCAGTGGTCGAAGGTTCCTCAGCACCCAACGGAGTGGTGTCGTTTGCTCACCACAGCGATGATCACGACGGGGAGATTCGCTTCGATTACGACGACTCAGGCCCACTACCGGGTCGTTGTAAGGTGCTGATCGGTTATAACGGTGTGGGGAAGACTCGCCTGCTAGCAGATGTGGCGAGAGAGATAAGCAGAGTTGGGCAGGACATCACGCATCGAACTGCCAGCGGTAGTTCGACCTTCAGCACTGTGGTTGCGGTGTCCTACAGTGCGTTCGACACCTTTGAGCTCCCCCCCGCGATTGGGCGCGAGTACACGGCCTTTACGGATGATGAGGAGTCCTCATCGACCACTTACTTTGGGTACACCTACTGCGGGCTTCGCCGACTTGAAGACGGCAAAGCCAGTTCTCAGTTGAAGTCGATTGCAGAGCTTGATATCGAGCTTACAAGCGCATTCTGGACGGCATGCAGCCGTGAGACTACAGCGTTCAAGGAGGCACTAGCTGACTTAGACAGGGATCCATCTTTCGGAAGGGCCGGTCTGAACCTCTCAGCCTGGTTCGAGGACGGTCACTTGCCGGCAGAGAAGCTAGGGAAGCTGAGTGCTGGGCAGAAGATCGTTATAAATATCGTCGTCCAGCTCGCGGCACACCTTCGTAACCGCTCGCTGATTCTGATAGATGAACCGGAGACGCATTTGCATCCTTCGCTCCTGGCAGCCCTCCTGCGTGCAATCCAAAGACTTCTGGAGGGCTTCGACTCGTTTGCGATCATCGCGACACACAGTCCCGTCGTGCTACAGGAAGTTCCGGCGAAAGACGTGCGGGTCGTCGAAAGGTTCGGAACCACTGTTCGTACGGTTGACCCTCAACTGGAGACCTTTGGCGCCGGACTTGGGGAACTTACTCACGAGGCATTTGGACTCGACAACACCGTTTCGGACTATCGAGCGGTGATTCGCGCTATGGCCGCGGAGATGAAGCTTGATGCGCTGGAGGCTCTCTTTCCCTTAGGACTCAGCAGTCAAGCACGAGCACTGGCCCTCCGGACACAAGCGGCTTCGCGATAATATGCGAACATTATCGCCACCCGCGACCGATGAAGAAGATCTCTATGATCGCCTCTTGTCGGGCCGTCAACGCCGATTTGCAGAAGTACTCGCCGAAGCCCGGGGGACGGTCCTGTCGGCCTACTCAACGTATAGGGCAGGTATGCTCGTCAACCTGTCGACCGTAATTAAAGTCGACGACACGGCAGAGAAGCTTCGCTCGAACTACGGCATATTGAGGTCTGGGGCGTTGAGCGAAGATGGCGCCCAGATTCTAGCCCGCAGCCGGATCTGCTGTCTCTGCGGACTTCGTGATACGAGCGAGCTGGATCATTACCTTCCCAAACAGATTTTCCCGGAGTTTGCCGCGTACACGGTCAATTTGATACCCGTGTGCGGCGTCTGCAACAAACGAAAAGACGAGCACTACAGGACCGACGAAGGTTACCCGGCATTCATCCACGCTTATCTCGACGTACTTCCGACGACGGAGCGATTTCTCGTCGCGAACTTGTCTATTGACAACGCGGTTCTTCCTTCGTTTCAAGTGGTCCGCGCCCCGGGAATGCGTCAGCCGACTTATCAAATTCTCGCATCGCAGTTTGACCGATTCCAGCTGGCGACATTCTACTCGGAGGAAGCAACTGAGCTGCTGGTAGAGAAGCATGGTGCGATCATCGATTACTTCGACGACGGCGGCGCGAGTACGGTGAAAAAGTACCTGTTGCGCGAAGCGCGTAGCATCGAACAGCGCTTCGGACTGAATCATTGGAAACCGGTGATACTTACTGCTGCGGCGAACTCAGAAGAGTTCTGTAGAGGCGGATTCCGCTTTCTGGTCTCTTGACACGCAGAAACTCGACTGGAGCGCGACTCGGCTCTAACGGCGTCCGGCGAGTTGCCGTGTAGCCCGAGGAAATACATATGACTCCGACAGGTGCATCCTTGGACGCGATGAGTCCTGGCGAATTCTGTACTAGAACTTTCTCGGGGGTGACCGGGATTGGCGATTCATTGTGCCATTTCCAGGGCGCACACGATGGAACTGACTGCCCCTGAGAGGCATCTTAAGCCTGACGGTCCCGGGGCCGGATCGCGTACCCGCATTCCAAGGGCGATGGTTCGGGCGTCCGACATGGACTGCTGTTCAACTTGAGCGACCATTCGCGTGCTAACTAAGCCGGCAATCATGTCGTTCCATCCCCGGAACTCTATGAAGTGGTGAGCCCAAGCAGCTCATTCCATAGGAAGACGACTGGATGGAGCACCAGATGGTACTGGCAGCGGTGGATCCTGGGATCACACCAAACGCGAACTTTCCTTTTCTTGAGTCCCTCAAGCAGATCGGCGGTGGCATCCTCGTCGGCGCCTTCATCGTCATTGCAATCGTGGCGATCATCGGAGCTGCGATGCTGTTGGCAGGCAAGCTGAGCCAATCGTCGCGGCTTGCCTCAGGCGGAGGGGTAATCCTCCTGTGGACCGGCCCAGTCGCTGCAATTCTGGGCGGGATCAACGGATACATACTCTGGTCTCAGACGGCCTTTCCGTTGGGCTTCTAGCCGCTCGCGATCATGCCTATCGAGTGTGACCTCAACGGTTGGTGGCCGCCTGGCTGCGGACTGGTTTCGCAAGCCAATGACGGCGTCCAAGGTTCCATTACTTCAATCTTCGCCAACGTACTCCAGAACATCGCTTCGTGGATGTGGGGGTTCATCACAGGGGCATTCAGCGTCTCCGAAGTCGACGATTCGCAGTGGGCCGCCATCGGCGGACTGACCAATTGGTGGGTCATCGTGATGATGACTCCGCTGGTAGTTGGGATGATCCTTCAACTCCTCTCGGGACTGATCAGCCAGCAACCTCGCCGGCTGATCAGAGCTCTCGTCGGGGGAGCAGCCGCGGTACCTTTGGTTGCCGCGGCGGTCTACCTTGTCCAGCAGCTCACCCGAGTGACCGACTCTGCGTCGACCGCTCTCTTGGAGTCCATCGGGACGGATCCGTATGTAGTCTTCATGCGACTCTTCGGATTCGAACGGGCTCCGGAAGGCTCCGAGCGAGAATGGAACGTCATTTCGCTAGCGCCGGGCAATCAAGGCGGAGCCGTCGGCGGCGCGATAGTGACCGTCATGGCAGTCATCGTCGTATGGATTCTGGCGTTCATCCTCATGTGCTCCATGATCTTCAGGACGTTCGCCCTCGCCGTCCTCGCGGCTGTCGCGCCGGTCGCCCTCATGATGATGCCTTGGGAGAAGTCAAAGGCCTGGGCTGGGCGGTGGTGCGAAGTCGTCGTCGCGCTCTTGCTGGCGAAACCGCTGGCGGCGACAGTTCTTGCGGCGGCGATCAAGCTATTTGCGGACTCGACGTCTTTTGCCGGGTTAGCGGCTGGCACTGTCGGTATGGTTCTTGCCTGCGGGGCGCCATTGATGGCGCTGAGGCTGGTGAGCTTTGCGGGTGGCGAACTCGCAGCAGCGGCTCAAACGGCTGGCGGTGGCCACGTTCTTGCTCGCAGCAGCGGAGTTGTCTCCAGGCAGTTCAGTCGACAACTCGGTGGCATGACGATTGCATCAATGTTGGGCAGATCGTCGCTAGCTCGACCAATCCCCTCAAGTCGCAGGGACATCCCCACGCGCGTACTGCCACCTTCAGTGCCCTTGCCACGCGGCCTGACGAGTACGACGCCGATACTCACCTCGGGTGAAAACGCTTCGGCATCGTACGGAGCAAACTCTGCCCGCGGAGGCGCCGCAAGGCAGGACGCCGTGGTGAGTGGAGAGGTCGTCACCGAGCAGAGCAAGCAGGGGTCGTCTGCGACGCCCTCGCCGATAGCCCGGAACCCGGCCGCCGGACCGCCAAAGTCAAACCGCCCAAGGACTCCTCGGCAGCCCGAAGTGCGGAGTCCCGGCAGCGCGCTGCCCACATCCCAATTGCCGCCCATCAGGCCCAAGGCTTCTGAGGGGCACTTCCCTCCGGAGAAACCCCATGACTGACGATTCCCGCGCCCTTGAGGCCGTCAAATTTCCCCGGTACGAGCGCCGCGGCATCTTCATGGGGTTGAAGTGGTACCAGCTCGGGTTGCTGGCCCTCGGCGTCCTCACGGCGATTATTGCCTCGGCGACGGGAGGTCCGGTCGGACTGACGACGATGAGTCCCATCTGGCTGCTGCTCATGCTGATGGGAGTGCTGCAACATGCTCGAATCCCTTATCCCATTTGGGTCAGCCTCATCACGCTGTTCTTCGTGCGTTTGATTCTGGGGCAGACCCGATACCTCGCCCGTCCCGAGAAGGCGCTGAAAGCGGGAAAGCTTGCGCTGCCAGGTGGACTCGGCAGCCTCAAGCTCCAGATGACCAGTCGTGGAGAGTGCTTCATCGTCGACCCTCAGGGCAAGGAAGCAACGGTCGTCTTGCGTTGTACCACCAGGTCATTCGCTCTCCTCGACGACGATGACAAGGCGTGGGCGGCCCAGGCTTGGTCACGTGTGCAGGCCGGACTGGCCCAGCGATCGGACATAGCAAGAATTGCCGTGCAGGACTACACGGTTCCGTATCCTTCGTCCGCCCTTCAGGATTTCTACGACCACACCATCGTGCAAAAGGGCGGCCATCCTGGTGGCAATTCGTGGGGTGAGGTGGCGTATCAAGACTTGATAGCCGCAGCTGGATCCGCCATGAGTCACGACGTCTTGTTGTCCGTTGTTGTGGATACGGCCAAGTCGAGGAGGCGCATCAAGGAATCTGGCGGAGGCACAGGCGGACTGGAGCGTGTTCTGCGCTTGGAGGTGCAGGCCATCACTACATCCCTGGCAACTCATGGAGTCCGGGTGGACGAGTGGCTTTCGGAATCCCGACTACTTGAGGTATTCAGGGGTTCCTTTGATCCTGAAACGGTCTCCCGCGGGTCGGTGAAGAATGACAGTGAGCCGCAGGATTCCCAACCGAGCAAGCAACGGCGACTGAGTTCAAGTCCAATGGCCCTCGAGGAACACTGGACGTACCTCCGCACAGACTCCGGATTCCACCAGACTTTCTGGGTCGCAGAATGGCCGCGGCAAAAGGTGTATCCCGGCTTCCTGCACCCGCTGGTTTACGTCGGGGACTTCCGGCATACAGTCACGCAGGTGATTCGCGCTGTGCCGACCCTGGAGGCGCTGCGCGACATCCGATCAGCCCAGGAAGCCCACGAAACGCGCCGAAGGATCAACGCCCGCTTCGATCGACCCACCACGAGGGAGCAGCGAGCCGAGGAAGAAGAAGTATCGCAACGGGAAGAAGAGATCGTTGCCGGACATGGCGATGTACGTCCGACCACCTTCGTGACCATTACCGCAGCGTCCTTGGAGGATCTGGCCCGACACCGCCACGAACTCGAGTCCGCAGCCGCGGGCGCATTCGTTGAACTTCGATTGCTGGCAGGGCAGCAGTGGGCAGCCTTTATTGCCGGTGGACTGCCTCTGGGAAGGGGATTGCGATGAGCCTCAAGAACCAGGAGGTGACCTATACGCCGTCGGGCACTCGCGCCGAACGCAAGAGTCTCAGAAAGGCGACAACCGCTGAGTCATTGCCACAGAAGCGCAAACTCCGCCAGCGGATTGACGAAGCCTTGGAGCGGCGCGGTGACCGCGAGCGCCTCGGCGGCGACTGGGGGAGCAGGGAATCGCAGTCATTATGGGGACCGCATAGACTCCGGCCGGCACCTCACCGCGCCTCGACCATGACCTTCGCGGCGGCGTACCCGTTCATCACGGAGTCAGGACTTGGCCACGAGGGAACGTACATAGGAACTGACGTCTTTGGTTCGGGAGCCTTTTCCTACGATCCGTGGATCCTGTACGACAAAGGAATCATTAGCGGCCCTTCGATCGTCGTCATTGGTACGGTCGGCACCGGTAAGTCGATGTGTGGGAAGTCGCTGGTTGCTCGCTCCATCACGTTGGGACGGAAAGCGGCAGTTGCGTCGGATCCCAAGGGTGAGTGGGTGTCAGTGGCTAAGGCAGTTGGCGGCAAGGTCATTTCTGTTGGCCCTGGGCGCACTGCTCGCGTGAATCCTCTGGATGCAGGTCCGCGGCCCAGTTCACTTTCGGACACCCAGTGGAAGGCTGTCGTCCGGCAGCGGCGCCGGCAACTGATAGTGGCTTTGGTGTCTCTCATGCGTCAGGGCACACCGTTGCATCCCGTTGAGCACACCGCCCTCGACATGGCCCTCATGGAAACCACTGCGGAGAACTCGACGCCGACCCTCCCCATGGTCCTGGACCACCTTTTGAGTCCTTCCGCGGAAACGCTCGCCCTTGTTGGCAAGGACGGCGGAGCGGCGGTGAGTCACTCCCTGCGGCGCACAGTCTCAGGCGACTTGGAAGGCATGTTCGATGCACCGTCCACGGTGGCCTTCGATGCCGACGCGCCAATGATGGTGATGGACACGTCCGCGCTCATCGGCGCCTCCGAGCAAGCGCTGTCGCTCGCTGCCGCCTGCAGTGCCACCTGGTTGGAAGCTGCAGTGACAAACCCCGACGGCGGCAAACGGCTTGTGGTGTACGACGAAGGTTGGCGGATGCTCGCCGATCCCTACATGTTGGCCAAGATGAGCGAGCAATGGCGGCTTGCCCGCACCTACGGGATCGCGAACCTCCTCATCATGCACAAGGTTGCTGACCTCAATGAGATCGGAGACAGCACAAGCGGGCATCGTCAGAAAGCCTTGGGACTGCTGACTGAAGCGGACACGCGCATCATTTATCGCCAGAAGCATGATGCCATGCGCCTGACCAAAGAAGCACTGGGTCTCACTGAAGCTGAGTGCGAGCATGTTGAGAACCTGCCCAAAGGCGTCGGGCTCTGGAAGGTGGGGAACCGTTCATTCATCGTTGCCAACAGAGTGACCACGGACGAGTTGGAAGTCTTTGGCACCGACGACCGGATGCACCTGTGAGGACGCGGACGGGTAGCAACAGTCCCTTGGTCTCAGGCGGGCTCTGGGCGTTGACCGGGTACATGGGCTTCTGCCTGTTGGTCCAAGCAGCCGCGCAGCTTGCCGGCGCAGGGCGCTGTGGCGGCAGGCCGCCGTCGTTCTTCAACCCTGCTGCAGGCGTCGGTTTGTTGGCCGGCCGTCAGGACTGGATTGTTGGTACATCCCGAGCCTGCATCTTGGACATGGCGGCAGTCTGGTGGATTGTGAGTGCCGTTCTCACGTTGCTTGCGGCGCTCGCAGCCGCTGCTGCCCTCGCGTGGAGAACCTGGAAACAGTCGGGCGCTTGGCTGCGGCAGGACATCCTGAGCAGGGATGGCGTGGCAGGCCGAGCGGAGATACTTCGGGATTTCGGATCCAGGGCGGTTCGCAAGCGTGGGCAATTCACTCGGCCAGGTCTCAGCAAGCCGAGCATTCACGATGTGTCGTGGACACTTGGGCGCTCTCGTGGGGTGACCATCCATGTTTCCACTGAAGAGTCGATGGTCATTCAAGGGGCTCCTCGCTCGGGCAAAGGGTTGTATGTGGTCATCAACGCGATTCTCGACGCGCCTGGTGCTGTTGTCACCACATCCACGAGAGCCGACAACCTGGTGGTCACGATGCGAGCGCGGATGTCTGATGGGCGGCCGGTGACGGTATTTGACCCTCAGGGCATGTCTGGTCTGCCATCGACTCTGCGTTGGTCGCCGGTACGTGGTTGCGGTGACCCAGATATCGCAACCCGACGGGCTCTTGTGATCACCGCAGATACAGAGATGAAGGGCGAGAACGCAGCGTGGCAAAAGCGCTCGCTGATCGTGCTGCAGTGCCTGCTCCACGCGGCTGCCCTGTCAGGGGAAGGCATCGCAGCATTCCGACGATGGTCGTCCAGCCCGGTGTTGGCCAGAGAGGCGCTGGATATTCTGGGGCGTCCCGGCGCGGCGTTGGGGTGGCAGGCTGATCTGATGGGGATCTTGGAAGACGACCCACGGAACACTTCCAACTCCTGGATTGGGGTCTCGGCCGCCGTGGCCCCGCTCTCATCTCCCAAGGTGTTAGCGGCGCTGAACCCACAGGACGAAGCTCAAGAGTTTGATCCCAAGGACTTCATCAGGCAGCGGGGGACTCTCTACCTTATTGGCACCCGCTCAGGAGCTGCGGCCGCTGGTCCTTACCTCTCGGCTCTGATTGACGACATCGATAACGCTGCGCGTGAACTGGCCTTTGTCTCACCTGGAGGTCGACTCGATCCACCGCTTTCTCTGATCCTCGACGAGATAGCGAATCTATCGCCGTGGCCCGGCCTGCCTGTAGTGCTCTCCGATGGTGGTGGTATCGGCATTTCAACGCTCGTGGTTCTTCAATCGCTTTCACAGGCCCGGAGTGGCTGGTCGATCGAGGAGGCCGCCACCATCTGGGATTCTGCGATCATCAAGGTAATCTTCGGCGGAGGCTCGGACGAGCGTGACCTGCGCTCGCTGGCGTGCCTCTTAGGGGAACGGAGCCTGATCCTGAATACCCGGTCGTGGTCCTCGCAGGGACGGCAAGACGGAGAGCAGATTCGAGAGAGTCCGGTAATCCGCCTGGATGAGATCCGGCGGCTTCCTGTTGGTACGGCTCTCATGCTCGGCCGACGAACTCGTCCCATCCTGCTGGACTTAAGAGACTGGCATAAGCGCAAGGACGCCGCTGAGCTAGGACGGTCCAAGCTGGCGACCGAGCGGGAGTTGGCTGCTGGTCATCTGAGCAGACAGACAGCAGACAGCGAGACTGATTCATGAACACTCAAGCGGATGATTCTGACTTCGAGGTGGGGCGAGTATCTGACTTGGATGATGAGCTAACCGCGGAACTGTTCCGGTCTTCATTCCAACCGTCGCCGCGCTCCGTGGGCGTGACACATCGATGGCGTGACATGTCATCGGCGCAGGCTGAGGCGGTGTGGCAGAGCCTCTTCGACTGGGTGCGATGGTTCGTTGCGACCTATCAGCTGACGACGTCGGTGGTGCCGGATTGTTGGTGGCGACACTCGGAGATCGTGGCCGAGCTGTATGCGCTTCAGCGGGCGGAAGCAGCGTCCTTCACGTCAGATGACTCGGGATTCGGTCCGCTGGCGTTCCACGAAAGGCTGCCACACGGCGTCGAACGTCTCCGAACCCACACGCGGACGGCCGGGTGCGTCGGGCTGCAGGCCCATAAGGAACCGGTCATGAGGATCGTGCCAGCCGAGCCGGACTTCGAGGACTGGAAGCTGGGCACCCATCAGACCAGCAGCTGATTCCGTCATGCCGTTGCCAGGTTCGCTCGACATGAATAGGTGATCCCTTCATAGGGCTGTCTAGAAGCACGAAGGATGGCTGTCGTGGCCTCTGCATCTGAACTGAATGCTGACGCAAGCGGGGCTGAAGAAGCCGCCGCGCCGCCGTCGAACGTTCGCCTGTCACCCGAGGAACGCATAGCCGAACTGACCAGGGGACTGCACACAGCACTTGAGGAAGCCATCGATTCGCCCATGCGCTGGCAAGTCCTGCTCGACGCCTCCGCAACCCTGTGGCGTTATTCCGGGGGTAACGTCGCCCTACTGATGATGCAGATGGCACAGCGCGGTACCCAAGAGCCGACGCTGGTGGCCGGCTACAAAGAGTGGGCCCGGCATGGGCGAACGGTTCTGCGGGGAGAGCACGCGCTCTGGGTAATCGCGCCCCGGACAGCCTCGATGCAGGAACTGATACTTGCCGACGGGCAGCGCAAGCTCCTGCCAACGAATCACACTGCACCTGTTGATGCCGTCAGCAGAGGCAAGAAGAACGTGATCACTGGTTGGCGCGGGCAGGCTGTCTTTGACGTCACCCAAACGGAGGGTACGCCGCTGTTGGTGCCTCGCGCGGATCCTAAGGGTGGGGCGGACGTGGGTGATCTGTGGAGTTCCCTGCGTGAGGTTGCGAAGGAACACAGCTTCCGGGTTGAGGTGTCAGGATTTCAACAGGGCTACACCAGTGGCTATACCGACTTTGATGCTCGTCGAATTCAAGTTGGTGCCTGGATGAACGACGAGGAGCGGGTAGCGGTTCTTGCCCACGAACTCGGACACGTCCTTCTGCACGGACCGGACGACCGCTTGGGACGACTGTATGGAAGCAGCGCCAACCATCGCGGCTTAGCGGAAGTGGAAGCCGAATCGGTTGCGTATACCGTCCTGCGTGCCCATGGCATCGATCGTGGACCGCAATCAGCGTCCTATCTCGCTGGCTGGGCAGACGCGGTGATAAGAGCGGAGAAGGACTTGAAACACGACTCCTCAGAAGGTTGGAGGCCGACGTCACGCGTGGACATCGCCAAGTCGGTCCTGGGACGGGTGACCGCAGCAACCAAGGGGATCCTCGCAGTCTCGGATCCACCTGGGTTCGGAGGAAAGTTCGCTACCGCCAGTGCTGACCGGTCCATCGCGGCGAGTCCGAGCTACGCCGGCGTCCCTGGACCGAACGCGTCATTGAATGGTCCCGAGATTGCTGGTCCTTGAACGCACAGATGTCCGTCGGGAGAGGCCCGTCGACTAAGGAAGGTAACCCATCATGAATACAAAGATCCCCATTACTATCACGGGGAACCTGGTCGCAGATCCCGAACTGACCATCGGGGAATCCGGCACTCCGCATGCGAAACTCCGCGTTGCCGTGAACCAGCGGATTCAGAACCCGGACGGCACCTGGCGCGATGGCGAACCGGTCTTTCACAACGTGTCTGCGTTTCGAATGCTCGCGGAGAACGCTTCTACGTCTCTGAAGAAGGGAGACCCTGTGACGGTGTCGGGAGAGCTTGAGTTCCGTTCGTACGACAAGGACGGCGAGCGGCGTGAAGCCCGGCGGATCATCGCTGACACTATTGGTCCGGACCTTCGCTTTGGCACGGCGACGTATCAACGCTCCGCGCGAGCAGTTGCGGAGCCCGAGGCCGCCGTGGAGGCTACTGGGCCGCAAGCGACGACGGCGACTGGCTGGCCCGCGTATAACGTCACCTCGAAGGGGCCGGTGGTGACGTCTTCTTTAGGCGGAGGGCCAGTGAATGACATGACGGTTTGATCGGTCTTCGTCGTCTCACGCCCACGTCTCGATCGTCGAGACGTGGGCCCTCTTCGTGCTCAGGATCCGCGTTCGAATATATGTTCTAATCTTGTTGGTATGAGACCGAAGCAAGACTCCACCGCCTTCGCCCGGATGATGGCGCAGATTGACGCCGACAATAGCCACCCCAAGCCTGACGACGGCCAGATCACTGAGCTGGAGCCTGGGAGTCAGCCGCTGGTTCGGGTGGGGGAGATCTATGGTCGGGCGATCAAATACACGAGGACCTTTGGGCTGGTCGAGTGGGTGGACGACGGCCGGGTGTATCACGTTGAGTGGTTCCCGGCCGGGCAGGTGAAGCGGGTGGACCAGGAATCGTGGAGGGGGCGGCCGCTGTAGGGTGGTGCCGAATCGGGCATGCCCCTCAATCGAGCGCCGACATCGAAGATGCAAAGGTTTAAAGTGTCTGCGCGCCTAGCCCCAGGCCCGTGGCGACTGCTGTCGATGATGCTCCATCGCCACCATGGAGGGGTGCAGGTGCCGGCTTTGCGATGGCGATTGCTTGCGATGGATCGCGGACCCTAAAACAGTGAGTCAAAATCATAATCCTGGGGCGAGAGACTAAAGCTATCCTTAGGGTCGCTTACGCAGCTCATCTCGCACGTCATCCAAGAGGTCAAAGAAATCGCCAGGGCCCACTGTGCCGCTGTAGAGCGCGGTTGTTCCATGCATGGAGCTGTCCAGTTCGATGCTTCGGAGCTTGGCGGGGAATTTTGGCTCCTGACCTACGAAGTGCCACCTGTTGCCATGGGCCGCTGCATTTCGAAGGTGCCTGAGGAACTCAAGTACGGGTGATGAACTGTCCCTCAAACCAAGCTGATCGAGGTCGTCTGCCAGCCTGGTAACGATAAACATTGCGGTGAAGGGGAGTACGTCTCCTCCCAGCCCCAAGCCTCTTCCGTTGTCCTTACGTGCCTGCTGTAGCCAGTAGTTGATGTTCTCGGAACTGGCTGTTGAACCGTCAGCCCTCACGACCGTGAGTGGACTCGTTGATAGTTCAGGAGTGATCTCATCCATAACGCGCTCCATGAAGCCTGCTGGGTGCATCAGGGCGACCATTGCGAGCTGAACACCAACAAAGGACGTCTTGTAGTTCTCAGCATTGGTTGCCAGCTCGGCCGCCGATGAAGGGCGCAGGCTTTGGGTCGAAGTCGTCATCGCACAAGCATAAGGTCGGTAATGCCGCTGTCTTTTCTATGCAAGTGGTCGTTCACCAGAGGCGAAAGAACATTTGAGTATGAGGTATATAGCAGTCGTGATGCCTCATTGCGGTCGGTGTCCTCGGACAGGTGCCCACGCCAAGACGTGATCGCCGCTGATGCGGTAGGTCGAGGGCCAAGGGGCTCCAGGTCGTACCTGCGTCGGATCTGGCTGAATCAGCAGAACAGAGCCAGGCCAAAGGGGCTCGGGTAGTGCTTCGATCCATGCTGGCTGGATGTAGTCGAAACGATTCCAGCTGATAGTGATCCAGGAGCCGGTCGGCTGCAGAGCGTCTACGGTCAGAACTGTGACCTCGGTTGTGGTCCCGCCAGCCGCCTTCAGGCTCTCGAACCGCTTCCATTGTTCTGCTGTTAAGGCCTGCCACTGCCGTTGGCCGCGGACACGTTGGGCCCAGAAGAGCACGACTACTGCACAGGGGGTCGTGAGGGCGACCAGCAACCAGGCCGTGCCGGAAATCGTGAAGCTTAGAACTGCCAGGATCACAGCAAGCACCAGCGTCATTGCGCTCGCAATGATAAGAGCGGGTGTTGCTACTCTCGGCTTGAGGACGGGGTTCCTCTGCATAATTGCTCCAGCTTCCAGTTTAAAGCTGCCATCCAGTGCTTGTCAGGCTTATTGGGGAGTCGAACTCATACGAGTTGCGGACATCTTCTAGCACTGGTTGTGGTGTGGCAACTTGACCGATTGCTCGCTGCAGATATTCCCACTGCGCTCGCTGTTCCCATTCCCAGTCCGCCGGAGTCGGACCGTGGGGGATGGCTGCGCTATTGACACCCCAACGATCCCTGTAGACGGCCACCTCTCGAATCAAGGCGGCCATCTCAAACGGATCGGCCCCCGCACCGATGTCCTGCCACAATTCTGTGGTCCAATCAGGCTCACCAAGTAGCGCCGCGTTGGCGACGTGCTCCGCACGGCTCCTAATGCGAAGTCGTACTTGGTCCAGCAATACTCCGAGGTCTGGTCGGTCTATCGTGATCTGCTCAGTCAACGGATCGATAGGTGATTGGGGCAGCTCCGAGCAGAACCTGCGCAGCCGGGCGTGGGCAACCGCGGTCAGGTCCCGCGCATTGGCTTCTGAGCCCAGAGTCTCGTTCAAGGCCCGATGGGCTCCCAGGCGACTGATGTTGTTGGCACGTCGCCACGCAGCGACTGCGGCGCCCCAAGCGGGAGATTCGCGCATCTCCTCAGAGCGGCCGGGCATAAGACCGTCGATATCCCCGGCGAGTTCAAGACCGGAAGCGATTTGAGCCAGGTAATCGTATTCGCGGCTCAGACGCTCGAGGCTGTCGGCGTGCTGCCGTTCGAAGTCCCGTACCTCGTGAGCCGTGCGCTCCGCACCTTCAGCAGCAAGGACCTCACCAAGGATCACCCGCCAGCTCGAACGGGCACTAGGGTCCAGGATCTCGTCTTCGTCCGGGTCGTTTTCGCTGACGTAGGCCGTGTTGGAGCGTCGGCCCCGAGTCATGCTGACATACAGCAGTTCCCGCGTGAGGCGGCCAGGGGTCACAACGGTGTGGCCGGTGTCGACAGTGAGGCCCTGACTGCGATGGGCCGTTGTGGCGTAGCCCAGCTCCAAGGATGACTCCACATAACTGCTCGGCAAGAGTAGGGCAGCTCCGGTGTCTTTGCGTATCGCGTTTAGAACACCGTGGCGTCTATCGACTCCAGTGACTTCGAGGAGCGTCCCATTGCGAAGGAACTCACCTCGATCGTCGCGAACGGATCGGTCATTCCGGCGGGCAATAACGATGTCGCCACGACCGGCACGCAGGCCGTCCCGAAGGACCAGGGTACGTTCCGCGTCTACGGCGCCCAGACTTACCCGGTCGGCTTGAGCACGTTCATTGAGCATTTGCACGGTCTCGTTATCAGGAGCTATCAAGACCGAAACTCGGCCAGACAAGACATCCGAGTGCCACGCGGAGTAGGCACGGTCGACCATGTCCGAGTAGTGGCCATGTCTGATGCGACCGTGGTCCTCATACTCTGCGAGCACCGACGGACGTCCCTCGCGCAGCCCGAGGGAGGCTGACCGTTCCCACGGATCCTTGAAACGCCAGATCGTTCTCAACCGGGCTGCCTTTCCTTGCCTATCAAGCCAACCAAGCACGCCGCCGGCGTCGATGGAATCGAGCTGGGCCGGATCCCCAACCAAGAGGATCTTGGCGCCGGCTTCCGTCGCCTGGCGGATCAGGGCCGTGAGTTGGAGCGTTGAGACCATGGAGGCTTCATCGATGATCACAAGCTGATTGGGATGAAACTGCCATTTGGACTGCTCGGCGGATAGCCGGGCGACCTCTTGTTGAAGGCGGCCAACGATTGGGCCGCCGAGGGCCGCTGCCACCCGGAGTCGATCGCCCGCTCGGAAGAACCGTCCTGCCCTCTCCGCTGCACCAGACCCGACAGATTCATGCAGCCACTTAGAGACGTTCTCAGTCACCATCCGCAGCTCCGAGCCGAGAACCTCGGCGCTCGCAGCAGCCGGCGCCAGGCCAACAACGCTACCCAACCGATGCGCAACTTCCCATGCTGCTTTGACCGCGCCAAGGGTGGTCGTCTTTCCAGTCCCGGCCGGCCCGACGATGGCGTCGAGCCTGCTGGAGCTCAGCAGGACCTCCGACGCTGCTGTCAGCTGGTCATCGTGCAGGGGTGACCCCTCGCCGTTTCTGTATGAGGTGAGCGTCTGGAAGGCGAGATCGACCGGCACGGCCGGCCCGCCGTCGGCGTTCTTCGCCGCCATGACTTCGTCCTCAAACGCAAGCATCGACTCATCCGTGTAGAGACGCGATCCGTGGAAGTCGAAAACGCTGCGTCCGGCGAATCGCAGGTCATCAGCGGCATCCGCGGGGACACAGTATCGGTACTCGTTGAGTGGCACGGATTGACGTTCTGCGGCTGTGGCCACGGCATCGATCATCTCGTTACGGTCGGCGGGGGAGGCGCAACGGATCTCAGCGCACACACGCTCACCTTCGGCGATCAGGTTCCAACGATTCCAGGTTGAGCGTTTGGTCGCCACGCGCTGTCGGGTCAGGAGCCCGACGGCGGCCATCCAGTCCGGGGCGAAATCGCCACTGCGGAATGGGCGAGATTGAGAGCGCCGAATAGTGGAACCAACAACCGATGCGGGATCGAAGCCCTTGTTCTTTGCTCTGTCGCGCCACTGTGCGGACAGAGTTCGTAGCGGTGACGGCTCAACGTCTTTTGGAGTTCGCGTCGATAGGGTCGCTTGCTGGCGCAATCTCACGATGGTTGTCGCTGTCGGGCGGGCTCCATGGTCCGTGATCCATTCTCTGACCAGACGATCCGTCTCAACGTCGATGAGCCTTGAGCGGTTGGAGAATTCGCGGACAAGGGCTTCAGCGATGCCGGTGAGTTGCTGGCTTGGGTTATGAGTGTTTTGTGCTGGGGCTCGGATGTCGGCGTCCGTGCCGAGGCTGGCGTGCAAGGCATCGAAGAGCAGCCCGTTGTAGTGTTCGCTGGCGGCGACGACGGCTTTGTATAGGGAGCGGGAGTCCAGGGTGGCCCACGCACCGTCCGTGACGCGCTGGACTCGGTTCGCGATGACCAGGTGGGTGTGGAGCTGAGGGTCGCCGGCGCGTGATTCCCAGTGGTCGAATGCTGCGGCGATGGCGCCTCTAGTGCCGACGTGTGCAACTCCGTTCCGACCGGACCTGGTGTTGATGACCTGCTCTTCCATCCAGGCCAGTGTTGCTTCGATGGCCTCGTGGTGGGTGTCTAGTATTTGCTCTTGGACAGGGCGGGGGCTGAGGGCCCACAGCGTGGAGACGGACTTCGGGACGCTGAACGTGAGGTCGAACCCGGCGACGGCGTGCTTCGCCGCATTGTGGTTACTGGCCTCTTGGCCGATCGGCAGCTGCCCGTGGGCCCTCCCCAGCGGCTCGTTGCTGTCAGGGTGGGTCGCGTCTTGGAAGATGGAACGTGCATCGGACTCAGTGACTTTGTCCCCAGCCTTCCTGGCGATCCCTTGGAGACCATTGCCCAACCAACGACCTTGGGGCGTTCCCGTCTGCACGTAGTAGCTGATGGTGTCTGGGGGAGTAGAGGATAAGTCGTCCAACATCGTTGACTTGAACAGATACTTGAGCCCTGACCGTACTGAGAGCCTGGCGATGGACATGGTCATGGCCGCGCTCCAGTTCGGTTCTTGGCTGGCAACCATCCTCGCCTCCGGAGAATGTCGAGTGTTACTGGGTCGAGGGCGATGGCTTTCGCGCGAGAAATTTGAAGCAAGACCGCGGCTACTCGGGCGAGATCTTGTACGTTCGTTCGCTGGGCACGCTTCAGCCGCAGGACTTCGTTGTGCAGGAGTCCGTTTCTACCTTCCAGTTCGCTGTAGAGGGCATGCAAACGCTCCAGTTCGAAGGACTGCGATCGCAGCTCTGTCAGGAGCCGGTCTATCTTGTCGTTGTCTTTTGATTTGCAATGCGTCTGCTGTCCGGAGCTCTGCTTGTTCACACCGGTTCATGTGGTCTGGACGCACACTCCGCATGATTTTCGGGTCGACTGGCCTTGGATGCCAGAGGTGTGAGGCGCTTGTCTGCTTGCGGTGTTGGCTCGGGCGGGGGTCGTCGAACGGTGCTTCACTTGGCGGGTTGCTCGGCCGATGAAGCTGGCTCTAAGGAGTAACTGCCGGCGAGCCAATGAGTGTGGATTAGGGTGAATGGATTCGAGGCACAGAAAAAGACCGCCGACTGTGGGTCGACGGTCTTTGAGTATGCGCACGACTGTAGAGATCAGGAAGAGTGGGTCTTTGGCTGTGTGCCGACGGCGAGTTTGAGCGCTTGAGTCAACCTCACGATTTCCGTCGGGTTGAAACCGGACCAATGGTGATGGTCATCCACCACGACGATAGGCGCCTGTGCGTAGCCGAGGTCTTGGACGTATTCGAGGGCTGCGTCATTGGTGGTGAGATCAATACTGGTGTAGTCGATGCCGGCCTTATCGAGGCTGATGGAGGTTAGGCGGCACTGCTGGCAACCAGGCTTGGTGTAAACGACGATGTTCATGGCTATTGCTTCCTTCTGGGTCAGAGCGTGCGGTAGGCCTGGGTTTTGTTGGTGGCCCATCCGGCGACGAGGCCGCAGCCCAGCATCTGGCTCATGAGGCGGGCTAGGCGGTAGTCCGGGTCGAAGGTCCGGGCGAGGTCCATGAGGTCGGATGCAATGGAGCCTTTGCCTTTCCACCAGGCGATGCATCCTAGGACGGTCAGCGGCGCGGCCGCATGTTCTGGCGCGGCGACGGCGTAGAGCTGCCGCAATAGTTCTTCGGCGGTGTCGATCCGGTCCCAGTCCGGTGCGGTGTCGGATTCGCCGAAGAGGAGCGGTTCCAGCGGCAGGTCCAGGCCGGGCATGTCGGCGAGGAGCCTGTCTCTGACCGAGGGAATCTGGAGGTGGGCGAGCACTTCGGCGAGCTGTGTCGTCGCCGGCTCCTTCCCGTCCTCAAGGAGGCTGGACCAGAGCCCGCGGGCTGCGGCTGACCGTTCGGCGGAGCTTTGTGCCAGTGCGGTCTTAAAGTGAGTGTCGACGTCGGCGGTGAACTCCGGCGTGAGCGTCCGGTGGGGGAGGGTGGGGGTGCTGCCGTTCTTAATTTGGCTGCCGCGGAAGATGAGTTCGGCGTTGAGTTGGCTTGCCTGGACTGTGGAGAGCGGGATGTCCGGGCCGTAGGAGACGGGGTGGATCCTGAACTCGGCAATGGCGGTGGGTCCGACAATCCAGCCGGCCTGGACCGGCATCCCGGCGAGTGCGAGCTGTTGGGCGAGGGATTCGATGAGGGGGCCGAAGAGGGCCTCACTGTCGCTGTCGCGGTTCGAGTTGGTGAAGATCGCGAAGACGGCCGCCGTCGCGTCCTGGTCGGTCCGGAGGTAGCCGCCGACCTTACGAGCGTAGGTGGTGGCGTGGTCGGGTGTGGTGGGCAGGTCGAGCCTGAGGGTGGCTCCCATCCTGTTGTGTTGGAGGGAGAGGCAGACGAGGCTTTCGTGGGGCCAGTAGCCGAGGCTGTGGCCGATGAGGCTGACGAGGTCGGCCGGTGTGGTGATGTGCAGGGTATCCATGATGATCTCTCCTCAGTAATTGGCAGGGCCGTTGTTGGTTTGGGCTTCTGCTTTGGTGGGGCCTGCTGGTAGAGGAATCACCGCTGGGTATGAGGGACCGGAGGGCAACCCGGGATACCGGGCAGGGGGAGGAGATTGTTGTGAGGAAATAAGCGACGCAGGAGCGCCGAGGAACAATGTCCTGGGGAATGCCCGGCGCGTAGCGCGGGTTGCGTGCAGGGACCGCCCAGCGATGATGGGGGACCAGAAGGCACCGCCTGTTTTGGATTTCTTGTAACAGCTGATTGGTAGGCATCACCTGATCGGCGTCGAGGCCGGGACCGGATGGTTGTCGCTGCGCGTCACGTCTTGGAGAACGAGATGGATGGTGCGCTGCCGTCGTCCCTTGAATCCACGCCAGAAAATCTGCCAGCGACATCATCCAGTAGTAGTCGCGGTAGTTCAGTCCGCTCGCCCCGTTACCCTGGGCGTCCCAGGCTGTGTTTCCTGACCACCGTAAATTGCGTCCTAAGTGCTTGGGACGCCTTGGCCTGAAGGTGGCGTTGCGGCCTGCTGCGGAACCCTAAGATCTTGATTCTCATGTATGTCGCCCTTCTGAAGAGAAGATCCTGAGTGACCTCGATAGCTCTTTCATGGCGTTGCCGCGATCTGCTACATGACGGCAAACTCGGTACAAAGCGCAGGAGAGCCCGGCCGGAGCCCGTCGCGGAGGAGCCGCCTGGCAGCTGTATGACGTCCATGGTCCTGCCACGTTTTGCGAGAAGGCCCTACCGGTCGTTGTCTTAGCCCCGCAGTACTGTGCGGACGTGGTGAAGATTGAGGTTGAAGCGGTGGGAAAGAAGTTGGACGACCTTTTGGCGCCTATAGCCAGGTCTCCATACGAAGAGGTGGAACCAGACTACGAGTTCCTCCATCCAGCACCCCTATGCACTTGCCAATGCCACTGACAGCTTCAGCCCCCTGACGTGAGCTCTGCTGCCTCGAATGCCTGTGCAACGATGCTCGGCGTGAGAGTTTTCTTGCTCGGCGACGGAGGCCGCACCTGCAGGCTATCTGACTGGTACGGCCTCCGGAGGCCGGTGTTCGGCCAACCGGTACCGGTACGCGGTGCTCTGTGGACACCTCCGTCTGGGCCAAAGCCGTATCGATCTGACGAACAAAGATTCCTAGTCATTCGGGCGAGGGTGGCGTCTGGTCAGCCCGCGTCGCCACTCACGTTGACTCATTGCAGGGTATAAATGTTGGCTCGTTCGTAGAATTCGCGGCCACGTTTGAAGCAAACGAGATAAACAGTATCCTCGACTTGGCAACACCAGAGCTCGTAGCGGCGGTGACCAAATGGCTGGCTAAGAAGGACCAACGAGAAAAGTTTGACTTCTACTACGAGCAGGGACATGACGAACTGCAAAAATTCATACAAAAATCTAACCTAGACTCCGAGGCCAGGGCCGAGATAGCCGCTGCCGCCACAAGAGCAGTGCGTCAGGACTTCCGGAACGAAACGACCCGAGAGTACTTCGGAAACGTCGTGGGGGGATCTGCCCGCAGACACGTTACGGCAGTCACTATTTGCGATACAGAGCATTTCGCAAGCCAGGATAAGGATCGAATCCTCGACGGCACGTTCACCGTTCTCGGCAAGGTGAGTGAAGTCTCCATGAAGGCAACCTCAATATTGAGCCGTAACAAAGTTCTCAACCGAATCCAACAGCCGATGCTCGATGAACTAAACGAGAACATGCGCGTCGCGGCTCAAGATGGAAAGTTCAACACGAGCTTCAAGTTGGGACTCAAGCCGCCCATCGTCAAGGTGATTCCAATTGCTATCTATGTCTAGGAATTTGGGACTACTGAAGGTTTGATTGACACTTTGCCTGTGAGGATTTGATCCTTGCGGGTGGAATGATGTTCATCATGCTCAAAGCCTTTCCCGAAGAGTTCCGCCGCGATGTTGTCGCGGTTGCCCGCAAGGGCGAAGCGCCCATCACCCAGATCGCTAAGGACTTCGGTGTTTCACCTGCTGCCCTGCACCGTTGGTTGAAGATCGCCGACAGAGGAGATGGTGTAGCGTCCGGCGCGGTGTCCGATGACGCCGCGATGTCGCGGGAGGCCAATGAACGCATCCGGCTCCTGGAGCAGGAAGCGGAAGTCATGCGCCGCGCTGTGGCCTATCTGTCTCGGGACATCAATCCAAAAAAATGATGTACCCGCTGGTCCGTGAGCTGGCTGCCGGGACGCCCCGGTCAGGGTTCCTGTGGCAGTGTCCTGCCGGGTACTGAATTTTTCCAGACAGGCCTACTACCAGTGGGCCGCCAACCCCGTCCCGGCCCGGGACTGGGAAGAAGCGCACCTGGTCAACGCCGCCATCGATCACCACCGCGACGATCCTGCCTTCGGCTACCGGTTCATCGCCGATGAGATCAACGCCGGACCCGGTCCCGTGGCCAGCGAACGCAGGATCTGGCGGCTGTGCTCCCAGAACGGCATCCTCTCGGTGATCCACCGCCGGCGCCGGTCAGGGCTCAAAGCCGGCCCTCCGGTCCACGATGACCTCATCGAACGGGACTTCAGCGCCACGGCCCCGAACCGGAAGTGGTTGACGGACATTACCGAGCACCACACCGGGGAGGGCAAGTTGTACTTGTGCGCGATCAAGGACCTGCATTCGAACCGGATCGTCGGGTACTCGATGGACGGGCGGATGAAAGCGTCCTTGGCCGTCGCCGCACTGGACCATGCCGTGGCCCTCAGGAAACCGGCGGGCACGGTGGTCCATAGCGATCGCGGATCCCAGTTCAGATCCAGAAAGTTCGTCCTGGCACTGAACACCTATGGGCTGAACGGATCAATGGGAAGGGTGGGCGCATGCGGTGACAACGCCTGAGTATGTCAACTCGATTC